>JAZKEL010000265.1:0-1277 GCA_040387075.1 Pseudomonadota bacterium | reverse complement strand
CGACCTAGGCCCCGCAAAAAAGAAAGGCTTGCTGGATAGCCTTAAATTCTGGGGGGATGACGAGGACACTAAAAAAACGGCCAAAGACACTGCATCAACAGCCAGCAGCAATCCCGATATCGATGCGACCCCCGCATCCAAAAAGAACGATAGCGGCATGGTGGACAAGCTGAAGTTCTGGAAGGCGACGGATGTAGAAAAAGTGGACCCCAACAAGCAGTACCGCGTAAAGATAGACGAAACGGGCGACACTTCGGTGATCACCATCCTGGATAAGGATGGCGACCGTAACCGTTCGAATACAGCGAATCGCATCATCAACCTGCTGTATGAACAACTGAAATAATTCCATCCGTTGACTGCCTGGGAAAAATAATGCGCTTTTCTTCACTGGGTAGCGGCAGTAACGGCAACGGGCTTGTCATAGAAAAACATAACACCCGGCTGTTGCTGGATTGCGGGTTCGGCCTGCGCGATGCCGTAGCCAGGCTGAATCGCGCGGGGATCGATCCAGAGCAGTTATCCGGCATCCTGGTCACGCATGAACACGATGACCATGCCGGCGGTGTCTTCAAACTCGCCAATAAATTCCGGCTCCCGGTTTTCCTCACGTATGGCACGTATACCATGGTTGAACGGCATCTACCTGCTCAGCCAGGGTTTGACATCCATATCATCGACAGCCATACACCCTTCGCTGTCGACGACCTTGAAGTGCATCCTTTCCCGGTTCCACATGACGCCCGTGAGCCTGTGCAATACGTGATAGAGGATGGCGTTTACAAATTAGGTGTGCTGACGGATACAGGCGCTACTACGCCCCATATACAGGCAATGCTGAGCGGCTGTGATGCGCTGGTACTGGAATGTAACCACGACCTCGACATGCTGATGAATGGGCCATATGCCTGGTCGCTTAAAAAGCGTGTCAGCAGCCGACTGGGGCATCTGGATAACCACACGTCTGCGAGCATACTGGCAGGGCTGGATACCCGGAAACTCAAGCATATCGTGGCAGCACACCTGAGCGTTAAGAATAATTCGCCGGATCTCGCGAGTAAGGCGCTGAGCAGTGCCTTGAATTGCGCAACAGACTGGATAGGAATAGCCGATCAGGAGCTTGGGTTCGACTGGAGAGCCTTGAACTGATCGTCGTTAATTAATCCCATGGTTGTTCAATGAGAACAACCATGGGAATAGCTTGGTTATACCACGCAATACAAAAGCAAAAAGCCGACATAACGTCGGCTTTTTGCTTGTCTCACCTGCTAAATTGT
>JAZKEL010000264.1:0-4643 GCA_040387075.1 Pseudomonadota bacterium | reverse complement strand
TAGAAAAAGGGTGCTAGAAAAAATTTGGGGATACTCAAGAAGCTCTCGGTATCCCCAGTGGTAGCGGTTAAGTTATGCAGTGGCTAGCGCTTCAATGACGCAGGCTTAGCGCGGTAGTGTGGAGCTTCCCATCAGGTACTCGTCCACGGCACGCGCGCACTGGCGTCCTTCGCGTATCGCCCATACCACCAGGGACTGGCCGCGGCGCATATCGCCTGCAGTAAAGACTTTATCACGACTCGTCGCGTAACATCCTTCGCCATCCGTGGTGGCCTTGGCGTTACCGCGTGCATCCTTTTCGATACCGAATACATCCAGCACCTTTTGCACGGGGCTGACAAAGCCCATGGCCAGCAACACCAGGTCGGCCTTGATCGTGAATTCCGATCCCGGCACTTCGGACATCTTGCCGTCTTTCCACTCCACGCGGGCACCGACAAGTGCCGTGACCTTGCCATTCTCGCCGATCAGTTCCTTGGTGGTGATGGACCAGTCGCGATTAGCGCCTTCTTCATGCGAGCTGGACGTACGCATCTTCAGCGGCCAATTAGGCCACACCAGGTTCTTGTCTTCTTGCTCTGGCGGCTGCGGCATCAGTTCAAACTGGGTGATGGAAACAGCACCATGACGGTTAGACGTGCCCACGCAGTCGGAGCCCGTATCGCCACCACCGATGACGACGACATTCTTGCCGGTCGCCATGATCTGGTTCTCGATAGTATCGCCTGCAACGACCTTATTCTGTGGCGTCAGGAAGTCCATGGCGAAATGCACGCCATCCAGTTCACGGCCTTTCACCGGCAAATCGCGCGGGAATTCAGCGCCTCCGGCCAGGACCACGGCATCGTAATCAAGTACCAGGTCGTCGGCATTGATGTTCTGCCCCACGGTATGGTTGATGCGGAACTCTACGCCTTCTGCCTGCATCTGCACCATGCGGCGGTCGATATGGCTTTTTTCCATCTTGAAATCGGGGATGCCGTACCGTAGCAGGCCGCCGATACGGGATTCTTTTTCGAATACGACCACCTTGTGGCCGGCACGGGCCAGCTGTTGCGCCACCGCCAGGCCGGCCGGGCCGGAGCCTACCACTGCAACCTTCTTGCCGGTCTTGACCGCAGCGGGCTGTGGCACCACCCAGTCGTTCTCCCAGGCCTTGTCGATGATCGCGTGCTCGATGGACTTGATGCCCACCGGGTCGTCATTGATGTTCAGGGTACAGGCTGCTTCGCAGGGAGCCGGGCAGATGCGGCCGGTAAACTCGGGGAAATTGTTGGTGGAATGCAGTACATCGATCGCATTTCGCCAGTCCTGTTGGTATACCAGGTCGTTCCAGTCCGGGATGATATTGTTGACAGGGCAACCGCTCATACAGAAGGGAATACCGCAGTCCATGCAGCGCGCACCCTGCACCTTGGCTTGCTCATCGCTCAGATGCAGTACGAATTCCTTGTAATTCTTAACGCGGTCGGGCACCGGCAGGTAGCCTTCCGACAAGCGTTCAAACTCCATAAACCCTGTTACTTTACCCATTTAAAAACCTTTTATGCTTTGTATTTAAGCTTCGTGTTCTAGCTTAACGTTAACTATTGCGATTGCAATTAAGTGCTTATGCAGCCCGCTTTTTCGCTGCTTCGGCCATTTCGCCAAGTGCGCGCTTGTATTCATTCGGCATGACTTTAACAAACTTGCCGATGGCATTGGCCCAGTCCGCGAGCAGGGCTTGCGCTACTTCGCTACCGGAATGCTGCGCATGTTTTTCGATCAGCGTCTTCAGTGTCACTTCGTCCGATTGACCCAGATGGTTGCCGCTGACATCTTCTGCGGGAACTGCGTGCTCGACTTTTTCCAGCGACACCATGGCCATGTTGCAGCGCTTGCTGAACAAGCCGTCTTCGTCATACACATACGCCACGCCGCCTGACATGCCGGCGGCAAAGTTAAGCCCGGTCTGGCCCAATACGACCACGGTACCGCCTGTCATGTATTCACAGCCGTGGTTGCCCACGCCTTCGACCACGGCAGAAGCACCGGAGTTACGTACACAGAAGCGCTCGCCTGCAACACCGCGGAAGTAGCTTTCGCCTATGGTGGCGCCGTACATCACGGTATTGCCGACGATGATGTTCTCAGACGGAATGCCGGGGAATGCCACGGGCGGTTTGATGATGATGCGGCCGCCACACAGGCCTTTGCCTACGTAATCGTTGCCTTCGCCCGTCAGTTCGAATGTGATGCCATGCGCAAGGAATGCGGCAAAACTCTGCCCTGCGGTGCCTGTCAGTTTCACCGTGATGGTGTCGTCCGGCAGGCCGATATGGCCGTAGCGGCTGGCCACCTGGTTGGACAACATTGTGCCCACCGTGCGGTTGGTGTTGTTGATGGGTGTTTGTATCAACACTTTTTCGCCACGCTCGAGTGCCGGTTTGGCCTGCGCGATCAGCGTGTTATCCAGCGCATTGACCAGGCCGTGATTTTGAGACTCGTTGTTGCGGCGCGACACGGTTTCATCCACCTTGGGCTGGTGGAATACCTTGCTGAAATCCAGTCCGCTGGCTTTCCAGTGTTCAATGCCCTGTTGCATGTCCAGCAGATCGGCCCTGCCAATCAGGTCTTCAAACTTGCGTATGCCCATTTGCGCCATGAGTTCGCGTACTTCTTCCGCTACGAAGAAGAAGTAATTGACGACGTGCTCAGGCTGGCCGGTAAAGCGTTTGCGCAGCTCGGGATCTTGCGTAGCCACGCCCACAGGGCAGGTGTTCAGGTGACATTTGCGCATCATGATGCAACCTTCCACCACCAGCGGCGCTGTGGCGAAACCGAATTCATCCGCGCCCAGCAATGCGCCGATCACGACGTCGCGACCGGTTTTCATCTGGCCGTCGACCTGCAGCACCACGCGACCGCGAAGCTGGTTGAGCACCAATGTCTGCTGTGTTTCGGCCAGGCCAAGCTCCCATGGCGTGCCGGCATGCTTGATGGAGGAAATGGGCGAAGCACCGGTACCGCCGTCATGGCCCGCTACCACGATATGGTCGGATTTGGCCTTTGCCACACCGGCGGCTACTGTGCCGATGCCGGTTTCCGATACCAGCTTCACTGAGATGGAAGCTTTGGGATTGGCGTTTTTCAAATCATGAATTAGCTGCGACAGATCCTCGATGGAATAGATGTCGTGGTGCGGCGGCGGCGAGATCAGGCCTACGCCGGGTACCGAGAAGCGTAACTGGGCAATGTAGGAACTCACTTTATGGCCGGGCAGTTGACCGCCTTCGCCGGGTTTTGCGCCTTGCGCCATCTTGATCTGGATCTGGTCGGCGGATGCCAGGTATTCCGCAGTCACGCCGAATCGGCCGGACGCGACCTGCTTGATACGCGACCGCATGGAGTCGCCTGATTTCAGCGGGATATCACGTTCAATGCGATCGAAACCGATGACCGCAGCCATTGAAGTATCCTTGGATACGGCATTGAAGCGCTTGGGATCCTCGCCGCCTTCGCCGGTATTGGACTTGCCGCCGATACGGTTCATGGCGATCGCCAGGGTGGCATGCGCTTCGGTTGAAATCGAACCCAGGGACATGGCGCCGGTAGCGAAGCGCTTGACGATCTCCTTGGCGGATTCGACTTCCTCGACAGGCACCGGCGCGCCGGCCAGCTTGATGTCGAACAGGCCGCGCAAGGTCATGTGGCGGCGTGTCTGGTCGTTGATCAGCTTGGCATATTCTTTATACGAACTGACCTCATTGGTGCGCGTGGCATGCTGCAGCTTGGAAATGGATTCCGGTGTCCACATATGTTCTTCACCGCGCACACGGAAGGCGTATTCACCTCCTGCTTCCAGCGAGCGTGCCAGCACGGGGTCGTCGCTGAAAGCGGATTGATGCAGGCGCAGGCTTTCGTCCGATACTTCGTCTAGGCCGATGCCCTCGATATGCGTCGCGGTGCCGGTAAAATACTTGTCGATAAACGGCGTGTTCAGGCCGATTGCCTCGAAAATCTGCGCGCCGCAATAAGATTGGTAAGTGGAAATGCCCATTTTGGACATGACCTTATGCAGGCCCTTGCCGATGGCCTTCACGAATTTCTTGTAGCTTTCCTTGCTATCCGTATTCCCGGTCGTATTCCCGGCCTTTGCCACCATGTCATCGATGGTATTGAATGCCAGCCAAGGACAGATTGCTTCAGCACCATAGCCTGCAAGCAAGGCAAAATGATGCACTTCACGTGCTGAACCGGTGTCGATCACCAGGCCGGTATTGGTGCGCAAGCCGGCGCGTACCAGCGACTGGTGCGTAGAGGCACAGGCCAGCAGGGCTGGTATCGCCAGGCGATCCGCGCTGATCTGGCGGTCGGATAGGATCAACAGGTTGAAGCCATCCTGCACTGCCTTGGCAGCAGCCTTGGAAAGCGCATCGATGGCGCCTGCCATGCCTTGTTTGCCCAGCGCGACCGGGTAGGTGATATCCAGAGTCAGCGAACGGTACTGGCCCTGGGTCAGGGTGTCGATGGCCTTGAGCTGTTCGAGCTCGTCCAGCATCAATACCGGCTGGCTGGCTTCCAGGCGGATAGGCGGGCTGGTCTCGTCTATGCCAAGCAGGTTGGGTTTGGGGCCGATGAACGTGACCAGCGACATCACAAGT
>JAZKEL010000263.1:0-6539 GCA_040387075.1 Pseudomonadota bacterium | reverse complement strand
TTTCTGGTGTAAACAATCGTACCGGGTAGCTGGCCGAGGATAATGACCGGGTCAACGCGATGGACACCATACGCCAGCACTATCAGTCCGCCTGACAGGCTCAGGTACCAGAAACTGACCGGGATAAGGCTCTGCTGATGTCGCTCGCTGTGTATCCACTGCACGATGAAGCGCATCATGAACAGGCACTGCCCAACTAATCCGATGCCCAGCCAGACCAGATCCCCCAGCGGCATATCATTCACGTAATGCAGCAAGGCATCGATTAAATGCTCAAAGAAATAGCTGACGCCATGATCCATGTAGGTTTACTCTTCAGTTACGACAGGCTGCTTGGCCCGTCGCTGCAGCCAGGCTACGCCGAATAGGTCGACGATGCCGACCATCAGGCGATCCAGCGTGCCGTAGTTGGATTTGCCATGCTCACGGTTGCGGTGACTGACCGGTACCGACAGTATTTTGCCGCCGCTGCGTTTCACCAGCGCCGGCAAAAAGCGGTGCATATGATCGAAGTAAGGTAGCTCGAGGAACGTGGTCCGTGGAAACAGCTTTAAGCCGCATCCGGTGTCTGGCGTGTCGTCATGCAGCATTTTCGACCTGACGCCATTTGCTATGACGGATGACAGGCGCTTGATGAAGGTATCGCGACGACTTTGGCGCCTGTTGCCGCCTATCAGTTCGACGCCTTCTGCCATGGCAGCCACTAGTTTAGGGATATCGGCAGGGTCGTTTTGTCCGTCGCCGTCCAGCGTTACGATCCATTCATAACGCGCTGCTTTGACACCGCTTCTGACAGCAGTACTTTGACCGCAGCTTTTTGCATGACGGATTATGCGTAATTCATAGGTATTTTGCAGGGCTTTAAGCCGACCCAATGTATCGTCGGTGCTGCCGTCATCCACATAAATAATTTCATACGTGAGGAATTTTAGCGCGCTATCGATTTCAGCGATGAGCCCCGCGACGTTGTCCTCCTCGTTGCGCACAGGCACCACGACGGACAAATGGGTAGGCTGGGTGAATCTTGAAGACATCAATACACGCCTTATATCTTTATTGTTTTAATAAATCGTCGATGCTGTTCAGCACCTTGATGCCATGAGTAGAACAATACTCCTGCCAGCCGTCGAAATCCGTCCAGCCGCTCATGAATATGAAATCCAGGCCGGCATTGGTCGAGGCGACGTGATCGTATTTACTGTCGCCCAGGTACAGGGCTGGGGTAATAATATTCCTGTTCGCCAGTTCCCGCGCGATGATGGCATCCTTATCGTCCGGACTGCCGAATATACCGGCCTCGAAATACTGTGCAATCTGGCGTTGACTGAATATTTTACCCAGTTCAAGCTGGTCGCCGCCGGAAACCACTAGCCAACGCACACCTGGCGTGGCCTCACGCAATGCCTGCAGACCGGGGGCGATTTCGCAGTCGCTCAGCAAACGCTCCACCTCACTGCCGAAGGCATCGAACAACTGCTGCATCGCTTCTTCCGTCACCGGCCGCTTGAGTATTTCCCGCAGGAAATACTCGAATTTAGTGTAGCGGGAAATACCGCCGAGCAGAATATGGTAATCAACCAGTGCCTTCGCCTGGGTTTCACTTGCCCCGTACTGGATGGCCACCTGGTGATACGCCTGGATTTTGAGCTGGTTGGAATTCAGCACCACCCCATCGCAATCGAAAATAATTGTTTTATAGGGGGAAATGTCGAGTGAGGTATGTGTATGCATGGATATTTAAAAAAACCTATACCCGGCAACGCCGGATATAGGTTTCATTTCGCCATAAGATGGCAGCTTAGGCTTTAATTGCGCTTGCTTCGCGCGCCAGCTTGGTGATGTGCGCCCAGTTACCGGAAGCCACTGCATCTGCAGGCGTCAGCCAAGTGCCGCCGCATACGATCACATTCGGCAAGGCAAGGAATTGCGGTGCAGATTCCACGGTAACGCCGCCTGTGGGGCAGAACTTCACGTCCGTGAACGGTCCGGCAAAGCCTTTAAGCAGGTTGATGCCGCCTACCGCCACTGCAGGGAACAGCTTAAGGAAGTAGTAATCATCGGCATTCGCCATCATGATTTCCGAACCGGTGGATACGCCGGGCAACAAGGACAAGCCGATATCACGGCATGCCAGGCCCACCTGGCTGGTATACCCAGGGCTGACAGCAAATGTACAACCGGCATCCTTCGCCGCTTTTGCATCTGCCACACTGCGCACAGTACCCGCACCCAGGATAGCGTCCGGCACAGCCTTGGCTATCGCTTCCATGGCCTGCAATGCACAGGAAGTCCGCAATGTGACTTCCAGCACCTTGATGCCGCCTTCCAACAAAGCTTCGGCCATAGGAACGGCGTCTTCCACGCGATTGATCACGATCACTGGGATCACTGGGCCGTGGGTTGCTAGTTCTAATGTATTCATATTCTCTTTACCTATTGTTCAGATTTATTTAAAACAGAAATGTATTCGGTAGACAGCGAGTACGCAGCCTAATCAAACTTTGATAATCAAACGAGAGCAAGGCACGCGAGCGCAGACAGTACAATTGGGTACGGCAAGCGAGCGTAACGCGGCTATCGTTTGATTTGCAAAGTTTATAACCAGGTGACCGCGCCTTCTTCGGCGCTATGCACATTCCTGCGCATCCCGCCAAACAGCTCACGCCCGATACCATGGCTATTGATGTTGCGTTGCGCTTCCGTGATTGTGGCAATAGGGCGCGCCTGCCATTCGTCTTCATCCACCAACGCGTTCAGCGTACCGACTTTGGCATTCAGCCGGATAATATCGCCATCCCGCACCTTGCCGATGAAGCCTCCGGCCAATGCCTCCGGGCTCAGATGGATGGCAGCCGGCACCTTGCCGGATGCGCCGCTCATGCGGCCGTCGGTAACGATCGCTACTTTATAGCCCATGTTCTGCAACACGGAAAGCGGCGGCGTGAGTTTATGCAGCTCCGGCATGCCGTTGGCACGCGGCCCCTGGAAACGCACGACGGCAACGAAGTCTTTTTCCAGCTCGCCGCGCTCGAATGCCGCCAGCAGTTCTTCCTGCGCGTTGAACACGATGGCTGGCGCTTCAATGATCTGGCGGTCCTCTGGTACAGAAGAGCTCTTGATAACGGAGCGCCCCATATTGCCTATCATCAGCTGCAAACCGCCCGAAGCACTGAATGGCTTGCTGGTCGTACGCAATATCGTTTCATCCGGGGATTCGGCCGGCATATCCAGCCAGACCAGGTTCTCATTCTCCCTGGCCGGTTTTTTGCAGAAGTCACGCAGGCCGCCGATGACGACGGAAGATACGTCGTCGTGCATATAACCACCGTTGATCAGTTCGCGGATCACGAAACCGGGGCCACCTGCCTCCTGGAACTGGTTGACGTCGGCGGAGCCGTTAGGATACACGCGTGCCAGCAACGGCGTCGCTTGCGACAACTTGGAGAAATCCGACCAGTCGATCAGGATGCCGGCGGCGCGTGCCACCGCCACCCAGTGGATACAGTGGTTGGTACTGCCGCCGGTGGCCAGTAGCGCTACGATCGCGTTGACGATGACACGCTCATCCACCAGCTGGCCGATAGGCGTGAAACGCTGGCCTTGTGTATTGGACAATACGGTGCGCACGGCTTCGCGCGTCAGCATCTCGCGCATGCCGTCGTGCGGGTGCACGAAGGCGGAACCAGGTACATGCAGGCCCATGGCTTCCAGCAACATCTGGTTGCTGTTGGCCGTGCCGTAGAAAGTACAGGTGCCGGGACCGTGATAGGCGGCAGACTCGGAGGCCAGCAGCTCTTCGCGGCCGACCTGGCCCTGGGCATACTTTTCACGCACTTTGGACTTGGAGGTGTTATCCAGGCCGGTGCTCATCGGGCCGGCGGGCACGAATACACAAGGTAAATGACCGAACTGCAAGGCACCGATCAGCATGCCCGGTACGATCTTGTCGCACACGCCGAGCAATAATGCGGCGTCGAATACATCATGCGACAGCGCAATGGCGGTACTCATGGCAATGGTATCGCGCGAGAACAGGCTAAGTTCCATGCCGGGTTCGCCCTGCGTAATACCGTCGCACATCGCGGGCACGCCGCCAGCAACCTGTGCGGTGGCACCCAGTTTATGCGCCTCATCCTTGATGATGTCGGGATAGGTCTGGTATGGCTGGTGCGCGGACAGCATATCGTTGTACGCGGTGACGATGCCGATATGCGGCGCTTTCTCGGCCACGATGCGGAATTTATCGTTCTCGGGCATGGCGGCAAACGCATGCGCCACGTTGGCACAGCCCATACGGTCGCTGCCGCGCGGCCGTTTGATGATCTGCTCGATACGCTGCAGATAGGCTTTGCGTGTAGGGGTACTGCGTTCGCGGATGCGCTCGGTTACTTCATTTAAAATCTGTTTCATGTGCACACTACAAGAATGGGTTTGACCTTCGATTATCCGTCAAAGGCAGGAGTATCGTCAAACGAGAATTTTCAAGAAATCCAATTGCTTATTGAATGAATCTCAACTACAAAAAGATCATGGAACTCAAGTTTTGGTCACCAGTACATCTTCCATTAAAAGATACTCGAGATCGCAGCCGTAAAACATGTTGAGTGCGTCTGTCGGGCTGCATATCATCGGTTCGCCGCGACGATTGAGGGATGTGTTCAGGACCACGGGTATCCCACGCAAGCGTTCCAACTCCTCTATCAATGCGTAGTAACGCGGGTTGGTGGCCTTAGTGACCACTTGTGCCCGTGCGGTGCCATCTTCATGCACGACTTCCGGGATGCGCGATTTCCAGTGTTCCGCCACATTGAAAGTGAACGTCATGTAGGGCGCAGGATGACTCGTCTGCAGGATATCTTCCGCCGCCCTGTCAAGCAGGCTCGGGCAGAATGGGCGCCAGCGCTCGCGGTATTTGATCTGCGCATTGATGCGATCGGCCACGCCGGGAAAACTCGGGTCGCCCAGGATGCTGCGGCACCCTAAAGAACGCGGGCCGAATTCCATGCGGCCCTGCAGCCAGGCTAAGGGATTGCCTGCAGCCAGAAGCTCTGCGCCTTTCAACGAGGCATTTTCCACACGCTGGAATTTTGGTTTGGCCGGATGTTGCTCGCAAGCTGCAATACACTCTTCAGTGGTAAACGAAGGCCCAAGGTAGGCATGGGGCATAGGCTCGACCTGCTCGCCCAACTGCTGGACGATATAACTCGCTGCACCCAGTGACGTGCCTGCATCGCCGGCGGCAGGCTGTACGAAAAACTCTTTGACGTGCGGCATGGCGATGATGCGCTGGTTCAGTTTCACATTGAGGGCGACGCCGCCGGCCATGCAGATCAGGCCGGTTTCACGAATGATGTCGCCGAGGTAATAGTCGATCATCTTCAGCGCGATGTCTTCCAGCAGTTTCTGGATGGAGGCCGCGTAATGGATGTAAGGGTCGTCGATCTCGTCGCCCTCGCGCTTGGGTCCCAGGCGCTCGATGAGGGCCGGCGTGAAATAGAAGCCTTTGCCTTTTTCCTTGTAGCGTCGCAGGCCGACCACATTGACGTACTTGGTGTTGATGACCAGTTCGCCATCCTCAAACTTCGCCAGGTCCGATAGGTCGTAGCGGCTGGCGTCGCCATACGGCGCCATCCCCATTACCTTGAATTCGCCGTCCAGCATCTCGAAGCCCAGGTATTCGGTTATCGCGCCATACAGCCCACCTAGGGAGTCCGGATCATAGAATTCCTTGATCTTGTGGATCTTGCCGTTTTCACCGTAGCCGAAGAAAGTGGTCGCATACTCGCCCTTGCCGTCGATACCGACGATGGCGGTTTTTTGCTTGAACCCGCTCAGGTGGTAGGCACTGCTGGCATGCGCCAGGTGATGCTCAACCGGCATGAATTTAGCATTGCTGATGCCCAGGTCGGCCATCAGCTTGAGGGATTTATCGCGGTTGCGGCGAAAACGACGATTGCCGTTGAACAGCGCATCCAGCGCGCGATCCGGCGCATACCAGTAACGCTTGGCATAATGCCAGCGCGCTTTACTACCAATAAGCGGGATTTCACCATAAGGAAACGTCACGACATCCACGTCTTCCGGCTTGATGCCGGCTTCGCGCAGGCAATACCTTGTGGCCTCGTAGGGAAATTTGTTCTTGGCGTGCTTGTCGCGGATGAAGCGCTCTTCTTCTGCCGCCGCAATGATCTTGCCGTCTACGATGATGGCGGCTGAAGCATCGTGGCCTAGTGCGCCGGATAAACCTAAAATAATCATATCTATTCCATTATTCAGTCAATTAGCCCTGCAGACTGGAGCAGGCGGGCATTCGGTGTATTTGCCGCGTGTTCATTACCAGCGGATTCCAGGTAAACCTGTTGAAACGCTTTTTTGAGCAGTGCCTTTATTGCGGCGTCATCCTGCCAATTCCTGAAAAATCGCTTGATATCGCGCACATGGCGGCGCTCAAACAGGACCTTGCATCGGTATTGCCTCAGGCTGTCCAGGTCGATCAGCACTGGGCTATGCATGTCGGTGCTATCCGCCACAATCTTCAT
>JAZKEL010000262.1:9298-10239 GCA_040387075.1 Pseudomonadota bacterium | reverse complement strand
CTGGCGGGTACTGCATATGGTGATATTAACTCCGGTTTCGCGGTCGACAATACCGGGACTTTGGGCGCTGGCGCATTTGTAGTCACCAACGGTGCGGCGAACCGTTTTCCGGCAACTGCCTCCACCAATCCCGTCCCTGCGACCGGCTTAAGCGCTGCCGAGGTAACTCAAATCATCAATTCCGCCATCGGCGTTGCTAACCAAGCGCGTGCTCAGATTCGCCGTCCACTGAACTCCCCGGCACAAGTGACTGTTTCTGTTGTGGATCTTGATGGGACTGTGCTTGGAATGGCACGAACGCCTGATGCGCCTATCTTTGGCGCAGATGTCTCATTACAAAAAGCAAGAACAGCGGCATTCTTTTCTAGTGCAAATGCCGGTACCACAATCAATGGCCGGCCCAATGTTACCTATTTACTTGCAGGCCCTACTATTACTCTAAGCAGCTATGTGTCTGCATCGACGGCATTTGGAAGTACTGCATTTACAGGTAGTGTAGGCAATACAGGAGATATAGCATTTTCAGCTAGAGCAATAGGTAATATTGCCCGCCCACTTTTCCCAGATGGGATTAATGGTACTGGTAATGGGCCTTTGTCCAAATCAACGATTGCGCCCAACAACTTCTGGAGCCCATTCAATACTGGACTGCAACTCGACCTTGTATATAACGCTTTAACCTTTGCAATCCTTAACCCCACTGATGGCAATGACGACTGCAGTGCTTCGCCCGCAACAGCCACGCCTGGTGTCGGTAGAATTCAGAACGGCATACAGATTTTCCCAGGAGCCGTTCCAATCTATCGCGGAAGCACCTTAATTGGCGCTATTGGCGTGTCGGGTGATGGTGTTGATCAGGATGACATGACCGCTTTTCTTGGTCTGGAGCGTGCATCTACTGCTTTAGGCGGTAGCTTTGGAAATGCCCCACCCAGCATAAG
>JAZKEL010000262.1:0-9288 GCA_040387075.1 Pseudomonadota bacterium | reverse complement strand
ACTGCGTTACGTACAGTGCCCTCAGTCCCCTTTCATTAATAGCAATGCGCAGAATGTTTGTCCTGGGACATAACCATGAATACTTCTAAAAAATATTTACTGGCAATAATCCATGCAGCGTTGCTGGGAGTGCTTTCCAGCCAGGCACATGCTGAAGAAATTACCAGCCCGGCGAAAGCCGAAGGCATACAATTGCAAGTATTGTCATCAAAAATAAAGGTGTTCGCCGAGCCGAAAATCGACGCCTTGCTACTGTATGAAATCCCCAAGGGCAATCTCTTGGACGTGATAGAACAGCAGGGCGACTGGTTCAAGATCAAGGTCAATTCGTTCCAGGAATTCGGCTGGGTAAAACAGGCGCCCGGCGAATACGGTGAGTCCACACTTTCCGTGATGCCCAGCAAGGGCGCGGTGGAGTATGCGCAAGAGCAGGTAGGCGCAACGGCACCGGAAGATGCTCCGCAGACCAAACAGTTCCAGCCTGCCAGGCCCAACCTGATCGCCACCATCCCGCCTATCGATGCGGAACAGGTGCCGCCGCCTGCCGCCAACCTGCCTCGCGAAACGGTGCCTATCCTCGACCGCTGGCGCATCATGCAATCGCTGGGCTACAAGTTTCCGTGGTACGACCCGTTCAACCAGAACCACCTGAAGGGCGATCTCCCGGTGCTGCATAAATGGGGCGAAGACCTGTTCTTCAACCTGGGCATCATCTCGGATACCGTGTTTGAATCGCGGCGTGTTGCTACCCCGGTTTCGCAACAGGTGGGCAACCAGCCCGGCGCCAACAACATCTATGGCGACCCTGACCAGTTCGTGTTCAACCAGAACCTGATCCTCAGTTTCGACCTGCAGAAAGGCAATACCACCTTTAAACCGCCCGAGTACGAATTCAAGTTCGTGCCGGTGATCAACTACAATTTCGCCGATGTCGGCGAATCCGGCGTGTTGTACGCAGACCCGCGTAAAGGCAGCACGCGCCGCGATAACTTCGTCGGCGTGCAGGAGCTGTTCGCCGATGTGCATTTACGCAACGTTTCGGACCGCTATGACTTCGACAGCGTCCGCGTCGGCATTCAACCTTTTATCACGGACTTCCGCGGCTTCCTGTTCCAGGACACGCCGTTCGGCGTCAGGCTGTTCGGCAACCGTGCGAATAACCGCTACCAGTACAACCTGGCCTGGTTCCGCCGCCTGGAGAAAGACACCAATAGCGGCCTGAACGACATCGGCCAGAGCCTGCGCAAGGACGATGTGTACGCAGCCAACCTGTATATGCAGGATTTCCCGATGGTCGGCTTTACTTCGCAGGTCTCCGTCACCCATAACCGCAATAATGAAAAAGAGCGTGAGTACGACACCAACGACTTTCTGGTACGGCCTGCACTGCTGGGCGACCTGCGTCCGCATGCCTACCAGGTCACCTATCTCGGCTACACCGGCGACGGCCGCTTGGGCAAATGGAATTTGTCCACTTCTAGCTACCTGGCGATAGGTACTGATGATCGCAGCCCGATAGCAGGCACCAAGCAGGATATCTTTGCCGGCTTCCATGCCTCCGAACTGTCCCGCGACTTCGACTGGATACGTATCCGAGGCAACCTGTTGCTGGCCTCCGGCGACAAGAACCCATATGACGACAAATCGACCGGTTTTGACTCTATCCTGGAGAATCCGCAATTCGCCGGCGCTTCCACCAGCTACTACATCCGCCAGAGCATCCCGCTGGTCGGCGGCGGTGGCGTGGGCCTGTCAGGTCGCAATGGCCTGCTTCCCTCATTACGCTCCTCGCCTATCCAGGGACAGTCCAATTTCGTCAATCCCGGCCTGATCCTGCTGGGCCTGGGCGCCGATTTCGATATCAGCCCGCAGTTTCGAGTATTCGGCAATGTGTCGGATCTGCATTTCATGAATACTTCATCGCTTGGCGTGCTGCGTAACGAGGAAATCCCGTCCAGGCACCTGGGTGTGGATGCATCTGCCGGTTTCCATTGGCGTCCACTATTCAACCAGAACATAGTAATCAACGGCTCGATAGGCGCACTGCGGCCGGGTGAAGCATTGAAACAGTTTTACGGCGATGACCAGGGCACGTTGTATTCCGCCCTGATCAATGCACTGATTACGTATTGAAGAACTAGAACACGCATGTACCCAAGTTGCGCTTGCATCACTGCAACCCGGCATGAACATTTGTCACCCATTTAATCGAGAAGCATGCGTTTTATTTACTCCCTGACTGTCGGCAAATTATCGAACGGAGCGCATAACATTGCTACGTCCGGATATCGCACGCTACTCCCGGCCATAGGCGCATTGCTGCTCTTGGCGCTGGTGCCCATTAACGGCCTGACATCCGACGAGCCGCACCTTGTGCACCGCGATTACACCGTGGCGCCGGATGCGCCGAAAAGCCAGACCGTTGCGGAAGCGGAGAAGAAATCAGAAGGTTGCATGAGTTGCCACAGCGCGACGGATCGCCATACCATGCACGCCAATCCGGGCGTGATCATCGGCTGTGCGGACTGCCACGGCGGCAACGCCTCGGTTTTCGTATCCAAGGAAATCAGCGCGGGCGACCATAAAAACCCGGATTACCGCGAAGCCATGGACAAGGCGCATGTACTGCCGCGCGATATGGAGTTCTGGAAATATCCATCCTCGGCCAATCCGCCGTCGTCGTATACCAAGCTCAACAAGGAACACCCGGCCTACATCCGCTTCATCAATCCCGGTGACCTGCGCATTGCACGGGAGGCTTGCGGCTCATGCCACTTGCCCATCATCCAGGCGCAGGAGCGTAGCCTGATGTCTACGTCCGCCATGCTGTGGGGCGGGGCTTCGTACAACAATGGCATCGTGCCCTACAAGCGCTATATTCTGGGCGAAGCCTATACCCGCGAAAGCGAACCTGCCGCACTGGTCAATCCCATTAAAGCCGATAGCGACCTGTATACCCACAAAGGCATCCTCAGCCGCCTGGATCCATTGCCGGCATGGGAAACCATCCCCGCCGGCGACATCTTCCGCGTGTTCGAGCGCGGCGGACGTAACATCAACAGCACGTTTCCGGAAGTGGGCTTGCCCAATATCACGGGTACATTACAGCGTGTGGATGAGCCGGGCCGGCCCGACATCAAGCAATCCAACCGTGGCCCCGGCACCGGCAGCAACATCGCTGTACCTGTCATCAATATCACCAAGACCCGCCTGAACGACCCGCACCTCTGGTTCCTAGGCACTAACGAGCAGCCAGGCGATTACCGCTCCTCCGGGTGCACCAGTTGCCATAGCGTGTACGCCAATGACCGCGACCCCAAGCATTCCGGCCCATATGCCGAATTCGGCAACGGCGGCGCTACCCAGAGCAAGGACCCCACCATTCCCCGCGACGAAGCCGGCCACCCGCTCAAACATGAGTTCACGCGCGCCATTCCTTCATCGCAGTGCATGATCTGCCATATGCACCAGCCCAATATCTTCGTGAACTCCTTCTATGGCTACACCATGTGGGATTACGAATCGGATGCGCCAGCCATGTGGCCGAAAAAGCAGAAGTACCCAACCGATGCCGAGAAGAGGCCGCCATCCGCGGCAACTGGAGCGACCCGGATTTCCTGAAAGATGTCTCCAAGCTCAACTCCACGCTGAAAGACACCCAGTTCGCCGACTACCATGGCCACGGCTGGAATTTCCGTGCCATCTATAAACGCAACCGCAAGGGCGCATTACTGGACGCCAAAGGCGACATCGTCGACGACAACGATCCCAAGAAATTCAGCAAGGCGGTGCACCTGAGCTCCATCCACCTGGATATCGGCATGCACTGCGTGGACTGCCATTTCGCGCAGGACATGCACGGCAACGGCCACATCTACGGTGAAGTCGCGGCGGCGATCGAGATCGACTGCGCCGATTGCCACGGTACGGCGACCACCTACCCGACCCTGCATACGTCCGGCCCGGCCGCGCGTCCGGGTGGGCTCGACCTGACCACGCTGACGACGCAGGACGGCCGCCGCCGTTTCGAGTGGATAGACGGCAAGCTGTTCCAGCGCTCGGCACTCGATCCCGGCAAGGAATGGGAAATGTCGCTGGTGAAGGATTCGGTCAATCCCAACCACCCCAATTACAACCTCAAGGCGGCACGCGCCAAGCTGATGGCGGCTGGCGAAGACGGCCAGAACGGCAAATGGGGACTGGGTGTGAAGAACCTCGCCCACGACAACAGCAAGATGACCTGCTACACCTGCCACCTGTCGTGGACCACCAGCTGCGCGGGTTGCCATTTACCGATACAGGCCAACTGGAAGACCGAGCGCCACCACTACGAAGGCGGCGAAACGCGTAACTTTGCGACGTACAACCCGCAAGTCGCGCGCGACGATATGTTCCAGCTGGGCCTCAGCGGACCGGTCAAGGGCAGCAAGGTAACGCCGGTGCGCTCCAGCTCGGCGCTGATCCTGTCGTCCACCAACAGCAACCGCGAGCGCATCTACATCCAGCAGCCGCCTATCGCCGCCAGCGGGTTCTCGTCGCAGGCATTCGCGCCGCATTACCCGCACACCGAGCGCAAGGAAGAGACCAAGACCTGCAGCGATTGCCACATCTCGAAGAACAACGACAACAACGCCATCATGGCGCAGCTGTTGCTGCAAGGCACCAACTTCGTCAACTTCATCGGCTTTAACGCATGGCTGGGCGAAGAGCGCCATGTGGAAGCGGTGACCGTTACCGAGTGGGACGAGCCGCAAGCCGTCATCGGCAGCTACCTGCAGCGCTACGCCTACCCGGATTACTTCAAGGCGCACCAGGACCGCAAGCTGGAACTGCCGCTGGCCAATAACCATACGGCACCGGATCGCGCCAGTTGCCTGCAGTTGCGCGGCGAGTACTTATACACGGCCGAAGGCAAAGGTGGTTTCCGTGTGTACGACGTCGCCAGCATCGCCAACAAAGGCGTTTCCCAGCGCATCATCACTGCCCCCTTCTCGTCGCTGGGCCAGGATACGCATGTCGCCAGCAAGAATGCGACCTGCATGGCCTTGCCCACAAACCAGTCGATTGCGCCAACCCGCAACCCGGATGAAAGCAAGGATAAGGAGCGCCATAACCTGATGCGCAACATCAACCAGGAGCAGCCTTTCCACCCTATCTACCATTACGCCTTCATCACCGATGCGGTGGAAGGCCTGATCGCGGTGAATGTGGATACGCTGGCCGATGGCGAACCGCGCAACAACTTCCTCAAGCGCGCGGTGACGTGGAACCCGGATGGCCTGCTGGACAATGCCCGCCACATCACGCTGGGCGGCCACTACGCCTATATCGCGACGCCTAAGGGCCTGGTCATCGTCGATATCGACAACCCGCTCAAGCCGCGCCACATCAAGACTATTACGCTGGACGATGTACGCGGTTCGGCTGTGCAGTTCCGTTATGTGTTCGTGACCGACCGGACAGGCCTGCACGTGGTGGACATCACCCTGCCGGAAAACCCCGTGCTGTTGCCGACGACCATTCCATTAGCCAATGCACAGAAACTCTACCTGGCAAGGACATACGCGTATGTCGCTGCCGGCGAGCAGGGCCTGGCCATCATCGATATCGAAAAACCGGAACAGCTTTCCGTCTACCAGATGTTCACGGCGGACGGCAAACTCAACGATGCACGCGACGTGGTGGTGGGCTCGACCAATGCCTCGCTGTTCGCCTACGTGGCAGACGGCAAAAACGGCATGAAAGTCGTACAATTAACGGCACCGGATACGCAGCCGCGTTTTTACGGATTCTCTCCGGAACCCAAGCCCAACCTGATCGCCTGGCGCAAGACGCAATCGCCCGCACTGGCGGTGTCGAAAGGCCTGGACCGCGACCGTGCCGTGGATGAAACTGGCGACCAGATCGCCGTGTTCGGCCGTATCGGTTCACGGCCGTTCAACCGCGCCGAGATGGAAAAGCTGTATATGCGCCGCGACGGTGGCGTATGGATGGTGGAAGATACCCAAGTTGATAAGAGTCGGCTCGATAAGCAGCAGGGCGATAAAAAGCAGAGTGATAATTCCATGCAGAAATCCTACAAGCCAGCACCTTCGCAGGAGCAGATCCGCTAATGAATAGCACGCCATTACTTGCCGGCCAACAATCCGTGGCTAGGTCCTTACGCAAGCTGTTATTGGGCATCGGCCTGGCAGCCGCATGGATATTGCCTTCCAGCGCAGGAGTCATGCCCAACCTGTCGCATGACCAGACCATCGGTTCGGTCAATTGCGCCAACAGTTTCTGCCATGGCTCGATCACGCCGTGGAATGAATCCAACGTGCTGCAGAACGAATACACCACGTGGGAGCGGCTGGACAAACACACCCAGGCGTACCAGATCCTGCTCAACAAGCAGTCCAAGCTCATCGCCAAGAACCTTGGCCTGAAAAAACCGGCCCACGAATCCAAGGTATGCCTGGATTGCCATGCCCACAACCCGGCAGCGGACCAGCGCGGGGAACGCTTCGTGATGAGCGAGGGCATCGGGTGCGAAGGCTGCCACGGACCGGCGCAACGCTGGATCAAATCGCACACGCTGGATGGCAACCGGCATGCCGACAACCTGGAAAAAGGCATGTATCCCACAGACTCGCCCGTCGCCCAGGCCAAGCTGTGCCTGTCCTGCCATTTCGGCGACCAGAACCGTTTTGTCACCCACCGCATCATGGGCGCAGGCCATCCGCGCATCTCGTTTGAACTGGAAACCTTTACGTCATTGCAACCTGCACATTTCCGCGTCGATGACGATTGGCACAAGCGCAAAGGCGATTACAACCCGATCAAGGTATGGGCCATCGGCCAGGTGATCGCTTCGCAACAATTGCTGAACATATTCACCGACCCGAAACTGGGGCGAGACGGTATCTTCCCCGAACTGGTCGTATTCGACTGCCACGCCTGCCATCACCCCATGAGCCAGCAGAAATGGACGCCGCGCCTGGGCGTCGGCCCAGGCCGCATCCGCCTGAATGATAGTAACTTATTGATGCTGCGCGCCATCGTGCGTGTGGTCGATCCGGCCAATGCCGCGAGCTTCAACAGGGGCGTGATGCAGATGCATCAGGCCGTTTCCGGCAATGCCGAAGCGGAAGGCCTCGATGCCATCGGATCGGCGCAAAAGGTTTCGGCCTCGCTGGATAACTATGTCAATATCATCAAGAACAGCAGCTTCGATCTGCCGCAGCTGAAAAAGGTCTACCTGGCGCTGATCGATGAAGCCATCGACGGGCAGTACTCCGATTATGCAGGTGCCGAACAGGCTTACATGGCGATCTCCAACCTGTCCCTGTCGCTGGCCAACATGGGCGGTTTGGGATCAGCGCCGCAGGTGAACAGCCAGTTGGCCAATATGCGCAAGACATTGAGCAACGATGAGTCCTACCAACCCAGGATATTTGCCAAGCAGCTGGCAGACCTGAAATATACCGTGTCGCAAGCGAGGTAAGCCATGAGTGATACTAGCCCTGCAACATTGACCACCCCGGCCGCATCGAAAAGTACGCATGCCGGCATGATGTTCGCCGATGCCGAGGCGCAATACGACATCGTCATCATCGGCTCCGGCCCTGCCGGCCTGTCGGCCGCCGCGCATGCCAAGGCACTGGGTGCCAACCATGTCCTGCTGGAAGCGGAAACCCACACCGCCGATACCATCTACAAGTACCAGAAGCGCAAGCACGTGATGGCCGAGCCGGGCATCATCCCTTTGCGCAGCGACCTGAAATTCGCCGAAGGCCTGCGCGAAACCGTATTGCAGACCTGGGACGACGGCATCGCCGCGCTTGACGTCAACATACAATATGGCAAACGCGTCAATTTCCTGCAGCGCGATGAAGCCAGCCGCATCTTCAGCATCAAGTGCGAAGATGGCAGCGAATACACTGCGCGTACCGTCATCCTCGGCATAGGCCTGCAGGGCAACCTGCGTAAACTTGGCGTGCCGGGCGAGCATGCAAAGAGCGTGCAGTACACCTTGTCCGACCCGGACGAATACAAGGGCGAGACCATCATCGTCATCGGCGCCGGCGATGCCGGTATCGAGAACGCCATCGCCCTGATGGCACACAACACCGTGTACATCCTCAACCGCCAGACCGAATTCGCCCAGTGCAAGGAAGGCAACCGCACACTGATCACCAAGGCGGAGAAATCCGGCAGCATCAACGTGCGCTACAGCGCCAACACCGTGCGCATCGACGAAGCGGACCTTGCCGGCAATAAAGATGCGCCTCCGTATGTATTCGTGTTCAACGACAAGGACGGCGAAGCCTCCGTGCCCTGCCATCGCGTCATCGCCCGCCTGGGTGCCACCGCCCCGCGCAAACAGGTAGAGAGCTACGGCATCAAGTTCCCCAACGATAATCCATCTTCCGTGCCGGTGCTGTCCGAACGCTATGAATCCAACGTGCCCGGCCTCTTCATTGTCGGCGCACTCGGCGGTTACCCGCTGATCAAGCAGGCCATGAACCAGGGCTACGAGGTGGTGGAGACCATCCTCGGCCGTGAGATCGAGCCGGTGGACGAACCCATCCTCAAGAAGAAAATCAAGCCCTGGAAACCGCATGCGACGGTGTCGGAAGCGCTCGAGTTCATCCTCGCCAGCGTGCCGCTGTTCAAGGAGATGTCCAAGCTGCAGTTACGCGAATTCATGCTGGATTCCAATATCCTGACGCCGCGCAAGGGCTCCACGATATTCAAGAAGCTGGATTACACCAACACCTTCTTCTCCATCGTCGAAGGCCATGTGGAAGTGGAGATCGAGGACAAGGACGGCAAGCTGAAGCGCGTGACCTTGCCTACCGGTGCATTCTTCGGCGAGATGGGGCTGATCTCAGGCCGCCGCCGCACGGCCACCGTGTATGCCAGCGATAAATGCGTGCTGCTGGAAACACCGCGTAATTCCATGCTGCGACTGATCGCAGCGGTAGACGACGTGCGCCGCCAGATCGACGAGTCCTTCCTGCGCAACGCCATCTACAATTACATCGGCCCCATGTTGAGCCGCGAGACCGTCGACGCACTGGTGCACAGCGGTGTGGAAAAGCGCAAGTACCAGGCCAACCAGGTGTTGTTCACCGAAGGCGACGACGCCGACGGCCTCTACCTGATCCGCAACGGTTCATTGACCGTGTCCAAGGTCATCGACCACGAGGAAAAAATCCTCTCCTACGTTTCTGCGGGTAATTACGTGGGCGAAATGGCGCTGGTCAATAATGCCAAGCGTACTGCCACCGTCAAGGCCGCCGT
>JAZKEL010000261.1:2389-7777 GCA_040387075.1 Pseudomonadota bacterium | reverse complement strand
ATTTATTTGGGGATTTCACCTGCGATTGTATCAACACGCAAGGTCAATTACCGCAGTGATACGATATACTTGCATGACTCACGCAATATCAACCTGTGTCGGTGTTAATCAGTACCATATGGTCTGCATATTCAATCTTTAGCGGCTGGGCCATTACCATGCACTTGAACTCGGCATCTTCGTTAAACCCTGCTGTGCAGCCTACCGGCCTCCAGAACCGGTTCATGCCATTGGCTACCCTCCGTCATTTATCTGACCGGCAGAACAAACACCTGCTGGGCGTCATCGCATACACCACCCATTCCCTCCCCGGCTGCATTGCGCCTGTGTTGCATGTCCCCGCGCAAGTATTCGCCGGCGATGCATCGTCCGTAGAAAATGCATTGGCATGCGAAGCCTGGTTTCATGAGGGAGACGGCGGCACCCTGCAGTCGATGACAGTGGATCTGGCTGAACATGGAGAAGCGGGCGGAGGCGAGATGCACTACCGCCACGACGGTGAATTCGTCTTCGGTACCATCACCCTGCCGGAGGCTGGATCTGCGGAAAACCTGGACGTACCGCCACTCCAGCACATTGCCGCGCTGGCATACCGGCATATATTCCGCCTGCTGGATACACTGGATTACCAGCATGTATACCGTTTCTGGAACTACATCGCCGATATCAACGGCATCAGCCACGGCCAGGAACGCTACCGCCAGTTCAATATCGGCCGCCAGGATGCCTTCCTGGCCAGCCAGCGGGCATTGACCGGCCAGCTGCCAGCAGCGTGCGCACTGGGAACCGCCGAAGGACCATTGACCATCGCCTTCCTGGCCGGACGCCGGGCGGCGCAGGCGGTAGAGAATCCGCGCCAGGTCAGTGCCTACGAATATCCGGAAGTCTATGGGCCGCGTAGCCCAAGCTTTTCACGTGCTACTTTGCTGCCCGCCAGGGATGACGAGGAGGGCATCGCGCAAGACATCCTGTTTATTTCCGGCACTGCCAGCATCGTCGGCCACGAAACGTTGCATGCCGGCGATGTTCAGGCGCAGGCCAGGGAGACGCTGGCTAACCTGGAGGCCTTGATCGGGCAGGCGCAAAACCAGCAGGCCCAAAACCAGAAAGTTAGACCAGCCCAGTCGTTCGATAGCCGGAATGCCGTATACCGGGTGTACCTGCGCAACAGGCAGGATTTACCCATCGTTGAAAAAGAAATCGCCCGCGTGTTCGGTGCGCAGGTGAACACCGTATTCCTGCAGGCGGATGTATGCCGGGATGACCTGCTGCTGGAGATCGAAGCCACCCTTTTTTCCACGGCATCGTTTTCGTCCCCCCAGCAACCTGCGAGTGGAGCATTAGCCCCGCTATGAGGTCGCGCCTGCAGCGACGCATCACTCGGCGCCTGCTGAACGCCTACGACTATGCCGTGTTGTACCTGGGCCTGCTGTGGCTCGGCCTGCTCAGCCTGGCATGGACCATTATTTCCACCGTGTTGTACCTGCTCCTGCCGGAACAGCTGGCTACCCGGCTGGGGCGGCGTGTCATCATGGTGGCATTTCGCGCCTACCTAGCCAGCCTGGCCTTGTCGCGCCGCTGCAGCTTCGACCTGCAGGACCTGGATAGCCTGCGTACCGGCCCGCCCTTGATCATCGCCCCCAATCATCCCAGCCTGCTGGATGCGGTCATGATCCTTTCCCGCCTGCCGGATGTGGCGTGCGTAATGAAGGCCGACCTCATGAACAATGTATTCCTGGGGGCGGGTGCACGCTTGGCACGCTATATCCGCAATGAACCGATACGCCACATGGTGCACCTGGCCGACATGGATTTCAGGCGTGGCAGCCATGTACTGCTGTTCCCCGAAGGCACACGCACTACCCGCAAACCGGTGAACACGCTCAAGGGCAGCATCGCCCTGATTGCGCACCAGGCGCAGGTACCGGTGCAGACGGTGCTGATCCACACCAATTCGCCCTACCTCAGCAAAGGCTGGTCCTTATTCCGCAAGCCGGTCATGCCGATCCGCTATACCATAAAACTGGGCAAGCGCTTCGATCCCCCGGCCAGCAGCCAGGCGCTGATGGCGGAACTGGAAACGTATTTTACGGTAGCCCTGCTCAACAGGTCACCGGCGCTGGAAACTGCACCGGTACCAGCAAGCGCACAGGACTCGACAGTGCAGTCACCCATCATGCAAAATGCCACGGAATCCAGATGATCGACACTACCGCTATGGCATCCACTACCCATCTCGTATTAATCCCGAGTTATAACCCAGGCCCGAAAGTCTACGACACCGTTCGAGAGGCCCGCCAGTACTGGAGTCCGGTATGGGTGGTGATCGACGGCAGTACGGACGGTTCGGAGGTCGGTTTACAGGCGATGGCAGCGGACGATCCCGGTTTGCGGGTGATCCACCTACCGCGTAACCAGGGCAAAGGAGCGGCCGTATTGCATGGCCTGGACGAGGCATCCGCGGAGGGTTTCACGCACGTGCTGACGATGGACTCGGACGGCCAGCATCCTGCGAACCTTATCCCTCGATTCATGGAAGAATCGATTGCCCGGCCGCAAGCCATGGTGCTGGGCAAACCCATTTTCGATGCCAGCGCCCCCAATATCCGTGTGCAGGGACGCAAGCTCTCCAACTGGTGGGCCAACCTGGAAACGCTGGGCGGCAATATCGGCGACTCGCTGTTCGGTTTCCGTGTCTACCCGGTAGAACCATTGCGCAAGGTGATGCGTTACCAGCCGTGGATGCGCCATTTCGATTTCGACCCAGAGGCGGCTGTCAGGCTGAGCTGGCGCGGTGTCAAGGTCGTCAACATCCCTGCGCCGGTACGTTATTTCAGCCTGGATGAAGGCGGCGTGTCGCATTTCAATTACCTGCGCGACAACCTGCTGCTGACCTGGATGTACACCCGGCTATTCATCGGGTTCGTGATCAGGCTGCCGATGCTGGTAATGCGCCGCCTGGCTGGTTAATGCTTAACGAAAGGGTGTTGCCGGAACGTGCTTAAAAGCTGTAAACAAAGCGCAGCGCCATCATCTTCTCGACCTTCTTTTGCTCATTGAGCGTAGACGGCCCAATGCCGAATTGAACGGCTTTATTGTCATCGAAGCTGTAATGGATTTGCGGCGTTAAGCGGTAGTGCCAGTTGTTCTTGCGATGTATCTCGTTATTCACTTCAACACCCAGGATGAAGTTGCTGGTCACATGATAAAACCATGCTGAATTCAGCAGCCCGCGCATTTCACCATCGCCATCGAACGACGTTCTCCTCGCACCCACCATGTTCATGGTGCTCCACTTCTCTGAAAAGCGGATGCCGTTGAGGTAAAGCAGGTCGGCAGAATGGCTATTGGCACGGTGGGTTTTACGCGCGATGCCCTGTATGCCCTGCACCATCTTTCCCTGCAGAAGCGGCGGCAGCGTACCCTGCATCGCTACCTGGTATTCCCCCAACTGCGAATTCTCATACGGCAACTGCAATTCGACCGCGTAGCCATCGGCGAAGGAATATTCCAGCTCGGGCGACCATTGCAGCGGACCGCCATGCGTGGATTGGTTGAGGAAGGCATTCACCTCCATTTCGCCTTTGGGCGACCCCAGCGGCCGCACCATATCGAATACCAGCGGCTCGGGGATGCCGAACTCTTCACTGGAGGAAGCAGCATCGCTGGTCTCGGATACGTTCTCCATGGCGAAAGCCCATATAGGGAATCCAAACGATGCTATGACGAAGGCCAGCGAAGCGGATTTTTTATGCAGGAACATGCTGTAAGCCCAATAGTTTCATCGAACATTAACAGAGTTTTATGACGCGAATTGTGTGGAGATGTAATTGATGTCTCGTGATAGGAATGGTCATCCTGCCGACAAGTTTAGTCATCATGCTGCATCGTTATCGCTCGAAGCGGAGCTCAAAGGTCACGAGCTTTTTTTCATCGTCATATGCATACTTCACGTTGCCGGCATGGCCTTCCATGACTTCCTTGGCAATAAAAAGCCCCAAGCCCATGCCTGCCTTATTGCGTTCATTCGACAGGCTCTGGCGTTTGAAGGGATTGAACAGGACTTTTTCGATGTCGGGAGCAATCGCGGCGCCTTTGTTTATAACCGATACTTTCAGCGCATGTTTCTCGTCCACTAACCTGACATTGACCATGGCGCCGGGCGCACCGTGCGCCCGGCAGTTATTGAGCAGGTTATTGATGACCTGCACGATGCGGTCAGGGTCTATATCGATGGTGGCCTGGTCACCGTGGAACGACACAGGGTGATCCGGATACGTTGCCATGCTTTCCTCAACCACTTCCTCGATAAGCTGATGCAGATCGGTAGGTATCCGTTTAAGTCCGAGCCCGATTCCATTCTGCACCTTCACCATGTCCATCACATCGTTGATCAGGCGTTCCATCCGCGAACTGGACCGCTTGATACGCTGGCTCATGCGACTGCTGCCGTCGATCTTTTCGATGACATCGGTAGCCATGTTGATGGTGTGCAATGGATCCCTCAGGTCATGGCCAAGGATCGCCATCAATTGAATCCTGAGTTGTTCATTTTCGGCATTGATGGAGTTGCAAACGTCCATCAGGTCGATGTGCAGTTCGCGTGCGCTCGCCAGGTCGGCAGGTGTCCAGGGTTCGGACTGGCCTTTTACGGTTTCTTTCCATTCTTCGAAAGAACCTCGTGGCGTCAGCCTTGGGCCCAGCGGGCCACTTTTGTATTCTTTTTCCGGAAAGCCTGCCCAGGTGATCGTCTCTATCTTTTCCTTGCGCAAAAACACGATCCAGCAACGGTTTATCTTGTCGATGCAAAGGGCCAGGCCGCCGGTGAATATGCCCAGCAGGCTTTTCAGGTCCTCCGGCATGTGGGCTGTAGAGAAGTAATGATGGAAGTTGAGCTGCCTGGATTCCAGCCATTTCAGCAACGCGGTCATGGGCTCTTCCGGAATATCTGCCGGGCCATGTTTGAAACTATGCGTCAGGTAAACAGCATCACACGGAATCAGTTGGGTGAGTTGCTGGCTGGCGGTTATTAACGCAGCCCCAAAGTCTTCTGCTTTCAGCAGTTCCATCACCAGGCTGGAACGTACGGTGGTCGAAATGACGTGCTGGTTAGACTCCACCATGGTGTCGATGCCATGTACCGTGCTGCCCAGTATCTGGCAGAGGACATCGCATCCCATACGTACTGAATATGGCACCTGCAACGGACTCATGTGATGGCAGGCGATCAAGCCCCACAGCTTGTTATTGATGACGATGGAGATGCTCATGGAGGCACCTACCCCCATGTTCTGCAGATACTCGATATGGATGGGGGATACGCTGCGCAGCACGCTGAAGCTCAGATCCAGGGGAACTGTGTTTTGCAGTGAAACCAGTGCCACCGGT
>JAZKEL010000261.1:0-2289 GCA_040387075.1 Pseudomonadota bacterium | reverse complement strand
GACCGCATTGATGGCCTTTTGCGATTTGATCGAGAACAGGTTGGCGTCATCGCTTTTAACGAATCGCAATTCAAATTCCGCAATGATCATGGCATTGTGAACATGCAGTACCAGGTCATACACGTCCTGGTTGGAAGCGTCGATGCGGTACGACAGCAGCAGGTGGTTGCCCCGTTTAACATTGTCCAGGTAATCGAAGATCAGCGTGTAGGCATTGCTGAAATGATCGAAATGGAACATGCCGATGTGTTCGCCCAGCTTCGGCAGATGCCCCAGCAGGCTTTCCGCGTTAGCACTATGGTGCTTTAACGTGCCATCCATACCGAACGCCACTAGTGCGCCATGCGACTGGATCATGCCGGGGATATGGATGGCCTCCTGGTCGCAATTGGCCAGGGTCGGGGCGGGAGTGTTCATGGTTACCTTATTATTTTCTTGTTGTGCGGCAACTGCAGGCTTAACGCGATCATTTGCTCGAAGGCCCAGATGGCGCCGTTTTCAGCACATTTGATGTCCAGCTCGTTGCGGACATTCTTTTCAATGGCAAGCGAAAAGTCCGCCCACCTGTCCATGCCGTGGGTCGATGCCTCATGAAAATAATGCAGCGGCTGTGTCGCCAGCGTTTTCGATAAGGTCTTGAATAAATGGCTGGCCCCCAGTGCCGAACCTTTCACCACATAGTCGACCCCCCAGAAGAAAGGCACCGAGACCGGCGGCATGAACCTGGTTTCCAGGTGCCCTTCGCGAAAATCAAGCGTGCTGCCGCTGGATTTGAAATCGATATAGATAAGATCCAGGAAATAGTGATTCAGGGAGTGGGCTTTCTGGATAGCATGTTCACGCCGGAAGATGAACCGGGCATTGATGTCGTTCAGCCAGATATTAGTAAGTTGCAGATGGTCCAGGTAGTGCGCGATGCCTGCATTGGGGTCGGCAATGGCCAGGCTTTTGTCCAGTTTTGCATGCAGGGATTTAGTGGCGGATTTTAGTCGCTGAAGTACAGATGAAGGGATGAGCCCACTATCCAGCATTTAGAAATGGTGCATAAAGCTGCGGAAAGTTGATATGCGGGTCTTTAGGAGGTTTGGTGCCATAAGGCATTAGTTGATGCGAGTGTACGCTTTAAATGAACTTATAGTAAAAAGCTTGCCGGCAGTGCTGGATTTCTATCGTCAAGCAACTATCTAGATAGCGAAGGCTATGCTGCCTGCATAAGGTCGCGTTCCATAACGCAGGGTGCAAGCAGCATGCCGATACGCCGGCGATTAAATAAGCATCCCGCCCGAAACCTCGATCCGTTGCGCATTCACCCAGCGGTTATTCTCCGATAGTAGGGAGGCGATCATCGGGCCGATGTCGTCGGCAACGCCTACACGGCCAAGTGCAGTCTGCGAAGCGATATAGGCATTGACGTCCTGGTTGTCACGTACCAGCCCATCGCCGAAATCCGTTTCGATCGCGCCCGGCGCCACCGTGTTTACCGCAATGCCGCGTGCGCCCAGCTCCTTGGCCATAAAGCGGGTAAGCACTTCGATGCCGCCTTTCATCGCCGAATACGCGATATAGCCGGGGATGGCAAAGCGGGCAAGGCCGCTGGAAATGTTCACGATGCGGCCACCATCTTTGATAACGGGCAATAAGGTTTGTGTCAGGAAAAATACCGATTTGAGGTGGATATTCACCATCTGGTCGAACATGGTTTCGGTGGTATCTGCAAACGAGGCATAAATGCCGGTGCCGGCATTATTGACCAGGTAGTCGAATCGGTCGGTTTGCCAGTTCGTCTGCAAGGCTTGCGTCAGTTGCCGGGCAAAGTCCTTGAAGCCGGAAGCATTGGCTACATCCAGCTGGAGGGCAACCGCTTTGCGTCCCATTGCGATAATGTCCGCGACGACAGCGTCTGCAGCCGCCTTCTGGCTATGGTAGGTCAGGACCACGTCTATTCCCTGCGCCGCCATCGCCAATGCCGTATTCCTGCCCAGCCCCCTGCTACCGCCCGTGATCACACCGATTTTCTGCGTCATGTTGTCTCTCCTATTAATCAAGTTGCATTGAATGAGTAGCCACTCTATTGATTATCGAGAATGGAATAAACGCAGGGGAAGTGATTATACTGTTCGTCTATTAGTGACAATCAGCGATGACGAGGAACGGTCATGGAAAATGCCGACTTGATAAAACGATTTCTACGCGTGGCGGAACTGGGCAGTTTTACGCGGGCGGCAGAAGCGCTTGATTTGCCTAAGGCCAGTATCTCGCTGGCGGTGCAACAATTGGAGAATCGGCTGG
>JAZKEL010000260.1:16342-16670 GCA_040387075.1 Pseudomonadota bacterium | reverse complement strand
GGATAATGGCCGCGATTTTGTGCCGACCAATAAGTGGATCGTGTTCGGCCATCATTTCGCTGCGATTGCCGGTCCGGGCCCGCTGGTCGGGCCAACGCTGGCGGCACAGTTCGGCTATCTCCCCGGTACGTTATGGATATTGATAGGCGCGGTCATAGGCGGCGCCGTGCAGGACATGGTGACATTGTTCCTGTCCACTCGCCGCAACGGCAAGAGCCTGGGCCAGATGGCCCGCGATGAACTTGGCGCCATCGGCGGTACAGCGGCGCTCATCGGCACGTTTGCCATCATGATCATCCTGATCGCCGTGCTCGGGCTGGTGGTAGTC
>JAZKEL010000260.1:15013-16300 GCA_040387075.1 Pseudomonadota bacterium | reverse complement strand
TTCCGTCCCGGCCAGGTATTAGAGGCTTCTGCCCTGGGCGTCTTCCTATTGCTGTTTTCCGTGGTCGGTGGCGGCTGGATTGACCATCATGCAGGTTTGCGCGTATTTTTCGACCATGAGGGTTTAGTGCTGGCCTGGGGCATCATCGCCTATGGCTTTGCGGCCGCCATCCTGCCGGTGTGGCTGCTGCTGGCACCGCGCGACTACCTGTCTACCTTCATGAAGCTCGGCACCGTGATCGCCCTGGCGGTGGCCATCATCATGCTGCAACCCGAGGTCAAGATGCCTGCGATGACCCAGTTCATCGACGGCACCGGCCCTATCTTCGGTGGCAAGCTGTTTCCTTTCGTGTTCATCACCATCGCCTGCGGTGCCATCTCCGGTTTCCATGCGCTCATCGCCTCCGGCACTACGCCCAAGCTGATCGAAAACGAGCAGGATATCCGCACGATCGGGTACGGCGCCATGCTGCTGGAATCCTTTGTCGCCATCATGGCCATGGTAGCCGCCACAGTGCTGGATCCTGGCGTGTTCTTCGCCATCAATAGCCCGCCGGGCATCGTCGGCAAGGAAGCTGCCGATGCCGTCGCCATGATCACCAGCTGGGGATACCCGGTTACGGTCGAACAGATGCAGACGCTCGCCAGCCAGATGGGCGAAGCCACCCTGTTCGCACGTACCGGCGGCGCACCGTCGCTGGCAGTCGGCATGGCCAGCATTTTCGGCAGCGCATTCGGTGAAAGCATGCTGGCCCTGTGGTACCACTTCGCCATCATGTTCGAGGCGATCTTTATCCTTACCACATTGGATGCCGGCACGCGTGTAGGTCGCTTCATGCTGCAGGACATGCTGGGCAACATCTGGCCGAAGATGGCGCAGACTTCGTGGATGCCATCTACCCTCATCACCAGTGCGCTTGTGGTAGGTGGATGGGGTTACTTCCTGTATATCGGCGTGATCGATCCTAATGGCGGGGTAAACCTGCTGTGGCCCTTATTCGGCATCTCCAACCAGATGCTGGCCGCCATCGCCTTGTCGGTCGCCACCGGTATTTTCGTTAAGTCGGGACGATTGAAATACGTATGGGTCACTGCATTACCCTTGACTGGGCTGGTGGTCGTCACGACCAGTGCGGCCTGGCAGAAAATATTAAGCGATGATGTGCGGGTGGGATTTTTTGCAGCAGCGAACGACATGGCAGCCAAGCTTGCAGCCGGCACGCTTTCGCCTGAAAAAGCGGCCGTTGCACCTCAGCTGATCTTCAACCAGCAACTGGATGGCTGGCTG
>JAZKEL010000260.1:0-15003 GCA_040387075.1 Pseudomonadota bacterium | reverse complement strand
GGTGGTGATTATCGACATGGTACGGGTATGCATCCGCTATCTTTCAGGCAAACCCGTTTTGCCGGATGATGAAACGCCTTACCAGGTAAGCCAGCTGGCGAGATAAGCCGGATGATTACGTTTCCAGCTATAAAAACATGGAGCAGGAACTGTTGGGGAGTCGTGCGCCGGCTTTCCGGGGATGATGCTTATGAGCGCTACCTGGAAAGCTTTTATCGTGGACACGAGGAAATGCAGGACCCTGGAACTCAACATTTGGGGAGTCACCGGCATGATTGCCGGCATAAGGAATTTCAGGAAAATACGTTGCCACTGACTAAACAGGAATACTTTAAGCAGTGGCAGGACAGTAAATGGACAGGGATAAAACGCTGTTGTTAGATGGTAAAGCTAACCTGGCTTATGACAGTAAGATCGCTTTCTCCTGTGTCTTCATCACACGGATATAGTCTTCAAAGCTCAGCTCTTCCACTTCCATGCCGGATTGCGCAGGGCTATATGCCTGGGATTTCTCACCGAAGAAATCATCGTCATGGGATTTTGCTGCATCTTGTGGGATCACTGCAGCGTTGTTTGCAAACATCGATTTCAAAAGTTTCTTCATCATTCACTCCAAAGTCGTTTATCAATTTATTTTTATTTTGTAATAGATAAATTGCAACCTTCATGCCGGAATGGGGCGGTAGGCGAAGAATATAGTGCGCGGTATGTAAGTGTATGAAATTGAATATATTTTAAATTATACATTCAGTCTTCAAGCATCTGTCTTTATGCTCACCTGCATGGAAACCTGACAGTTAAATGTTGCTCTTGATGAAATTTCGGCAACGGCTGGAAAAGCATGGAATTTAGACAGGCGCTATTTATTCCTGCAGGAAAATCGATACAGCCATAGGCCGAAAATGATCATCGGCAGGCTTAGCCATTGACCCATGCTCATGCCCAACGACAGTAGCCCCAGGTAGCTATCCGGCTCGCGGGTGAATTCGGCGATGAACCGGAAGCTGCCGTATCCCAGCAGGAATAAAGCAGATATCGTCCCTGCCGGCCTCGGTTTGCTGGAGTACCACCATAGCAGCCCGAACAGCACGATGCCTTCCAAACCGAATTCATAAAGCTGCGAAGGGTGGCGTGCCAGGTCATCGACGCGTGGGAACACCATGCCCCATGGTATGTCGGTAGGCCTTCCCCACAACTCGCCGTTGATGAAATTGCCCATGCGTCCCGCACCCAGCCCGATGGGTACCAGCGGCGCTACAAAATCCATGATGGACAACCACGGTTTTTGGTATTTCCTGGAGAACACCACCATCGCAGCCAGCACGCCCAGGAAACCGCCATGAAAGGACATGCCGCCCTGCCATAATGCGAAGATTTCCAGCGGGTGTTCTATAAAGTAAGCGGGCTGGTAAAACAACACATAGCCCAGGCGCCCCCCAAGGATTACTCCCAGCGCCCCAAAAAACAAGGCGTCGTCCAGCATTTGCGGTGTCCAGCTTTGCCAGTTCTGGTGTGCGATACGCCAGCGGCCCAGCACGATAAACGCCACGAAACCGGTCAAATACATCAGGCCATACCAATGGATACCGAATGAACCGAGGTGAATGGCGATGGGGTCGAACTGGGGATGGATGAGCATGACAGCGACACGCAAATGAAAGAAGAGGATTCTACCCGCTAGCCGCCCGGTAATGCCATGATTGGTTTATGCCTATGCTTTTAATATTTGTGATATCTTTTTCGTCATATCACTCTCATGAGATAGACGGTTCTTTATAAAGGACATCTGTGCAGGATATAGGGGCATCACTGAATACCAATGCTGCTTTATTGCCTCTCACAATCGGCGATAAGCCACTGGAATCGTGTCGTTCTTTATTCGGTGCATTGTTCGATACCAGTACCGATCATGTGCTGGTCACCGATGAGCAGGGCGGTCTTGTCTACATTAACCCTGCATTCAGCCGTGCCATCCACTGTACCGGCGAGCAGGTGTACGGCAGGGCAATAGTCGACCTGCTGCCTGATAGCCCCGCTTTGCGTCGGTATCATGCAGCCATCATCGAGGTGGCGAATACCGGACTTGGCAAATCTCTGGAAACCATCAAGCCTGATCCTCCTCCGCGGCAACCATTGCCGGGCAATATCGTCCTCTCGCCTATTGTCGGGGACGACAGTCGCATTGTCGGCACATTATCCATAGGTCGCGAAAGCGGTAGCGAGCCGTATATAGAAGACGTAGAAATCAGGCGGCGTGAGTATTACCTGCGTGCCTTGCTCGATAACTTCCCGTTCAGCGTATGGCTCAAGGACAAGGAAGGACGGTTCCTGGCGGGCAATCGCATATTGGCGGAGGTGGCTGGTCTTGCTACCACGGCTGAACTGGAAGGCAAAACCGATTTCGATTTCCATCCCGCCGAAATGGCGGAAGGATTCCAGCAGGGCGACAGGGATGTCGTGCAGTCGGGTATTCCGCTAACGATTATCGAACAGATCAAGAGGAAGGATGGGGAGGTGTATTGGGCGGAAACGCATAAGGCGCCTGTTGTCATCAATGGCGAGACCATCGGCACGGTAGGCTTTGCGCGCGACCTTTCCACGCGCAAAAAACTGCTGCAGGAGATTGCCAATCGTGAAACTGAATACAGTGCTTTGGTGCAAAGTCTTCCCCTGGCCATCATTCGCTATAACACACTGTGCCAGCGCATTTTCGTCAATTCTTACTGGGGGGCTGAGCGCCAGGTATCTGTCAATGAAGCGATGGGAAAGACCCCTGCTGAATCGTGGAGTGAAAATATCCACAGCATGAGCGGCGAAGAATTCCAGGCACGCCTGGTGGAGGTGATGAAAAGCGGGGTTTCGCAAACCCTGGAACTGCGTGGAGTACACAATGGGCAGCTATGTGCCTATGCTTTAAAACTATTGCCTGAGTACGATGCCGATAAACAGATCATCGGCGCGATCAGCCTGGCCAGCGATATCACCGAGATCAGCCAGTACCGGCAACGTATCGAACACCTGGCATTCCACGACCCGCTGACCGACCTTCCGAACCGAACCCTCTTCAATGATCGCCTGCTGGTCTCCATCGGCCATGCGCAACGCTACCAGCAGCAGTTTGCGCTATTCCTGATCGACCTCGACAATTTCAAGGCGGTCAACGATACAGTTGGCCATGCTACAGGCGACCAGTTGCTGATCCAGGCGGCACAGCGCTTATTGAGTTGCGTGCGCAATTACGATACGGTGGCCCGCATGGGCGGAGATGAATTCACCATTCTTGTCTCCGATGTCCCTTCCCCAGACGACCTGGCTGCCATGGCCGGCAAGATTGTGCATTCGTTATCGGAACCTTTCCTGATCGGCGACGCCAAGTTTTTCGTGACGGCCAGCATCGGCATCTCGCGCTATCCTGTCGACAGTGAAGACATAGACGACCTGATGAAATATGCCGATTCCGCCATGTACCACGCAAAAAGCCGGGGGCGCAATAATTACCAGTTCTATGCAAAGGAGTTGACCTCCAGCATGACGGAACGTGTGCTGATCGATACCGGCTTGCGTTACGCACTGGTGAAGAATGAGCTGGAACTTTACTACCAGCCCTGCATTGAACTGGGCACAAAACGCATCATCGGCGCCGAAGCCTTGTTGCGCTGGCACAGCAACAGCCTGGTGCATGTGGGGCCGGATAAATTCATCCCTATCGCGGAAGAGAGCGGCTTGATCATCGAGATAGGCGCCTGGGTGTTGCGTAACGCTTTTGAAGCCGCCAGCCTGCTGAATAAGGATCGCGAAAAACCGCTCAATATTGCGGTGAATATGTCGTCGCGCCAGTTTGTGCAGGACGACTTGTTCAGGGTGGTGCAAGAGCTGCTAGAGGAAACAGCTTGCCAGCCGGCGTGGATCACCCTGGAAATTACGGAAAGCCTGTTGCTGCAAGACAATCCATCCCTGCAGGCCACGCTGGTGGCACTTCACAGCCTTGGCCTGGGCATCTCCATCGATGATTTCGGCACTGGCTATTCCGCGCTCGGCTACCTCAATAAATTCCCCATTACGCAAGTGAAGATAGACCGCACCTTCGTTCGCGATATCGCCACCGACCAGGATGCCGGTATCCTGGTCAAGGCCATCATCGCCATGGCGGCCAGCCTTCATAAAGAGCTGGTTGCCGAAGGCGTAGAAACGCCGGAGCAGTGCGCCCTGCTTCAAGAGCTTGGGTGCATACAGGCACAAGGCTACCTGTTTGGAAAACCCATGCCGCTGCACGAATTCACGCGTTTATGCACGCAACCTACCATGGCCTGATATCGCTATGCTGACTGGGGTGACTGGTTTAAAATTGCATCTTTAGACCTAGCCTGGATTTACCATGCCCGTATATCGTTCACGCACTACCACCCATGGCCGGAATATGGCAGGCGCCAGAGCACTCTGGCGCGCTACAGGGATGAAGGATGGCGATTTCGACAAGCCCATCATCGCCATCTCCAATTCATTCACCCAGTTCGTGCCCGGACACGTGCACCTGAAGGACCTGGGCCAGATGGTGGCGCGCGAGATCGAGCGAGCAGGCGGCGTAGCCAAGGAATTCAATACCATTGCCGTGGATGACGGCATCGCCATGGGCCATGCCGGCATGCTGTATAGCCTGCCGAGCCGCGACCTGATTGCCGACAGCGTTGAATACATGGTCAATGCGCATTGCGCGGATGCACTGGTGTGCATCTCCAATTGCGACAAGATAACCCCCGGCATGCTGATGGCCGCCTTGCGCCTGAATATCCCGGTGGTATTCGTGTCCGGCGGACCGATGGAGGCCGGCAAGGTCAACTGGCAGGGCACCACGCATAAGCTCGATCTGGTCGATGCCATGGTGGCGGCCGCCGATAGCCGCGTATCCGATGCCGAGTCCGATGCCATCGAGCGTTCCGCCTGCCCGACATGCGGTTCCTGCTCCGGCATGTTCACCGCTAACTCCATGAACTGCTTGACGGAGGCATTAGGCCTCAGCCTGCCTGGCAATGGCTCGACGCTGGCCACGCATGGCGCACGCAAGCAATTGTTCCTGCAGGCCGGACGCCTGATCGTTGACCTGGCCAAACGGCATTACGAGCAGGACGATTATTCTGTCCTGCCGCGCTCCATCGCCAATTTCAAGGCCTTCGAGAATGCCATGAGCCTGGATGTGGCCATGGGCGGCTCGACCAATACGGTATTGCACCTGTTGGCGGCAGCCCATGAAGCTGGCGTCGACTTTACGATGGCCGACATCGACCGCATTTCACGCGGCGTGCCCTGCGTATGTAAAGTTGCGCCAGCCACTGCCAAATACCATATGGAAGATGTCCACCGTGCCGGCGGCGTGATGGGGATATTGAGCGAGCTGGATCGTGCGGGCGTGATCCACCGCGATACGCCTACCGTGCATAGCCCCACATTAGGCGATGCGCTGGATAAATGGGATATCACGACCACCACCGATGAAGAAGTGAAAAAATTCTTCCGCGCCGCGCCGGGCGGTATTTCCACGACCATCGCCTTCAGCCAGTCCATGTTATGGCCGGAACTGGATGACGACCGAGCCGAAGGCTGCATCCGCGACAAGGCGCATGCCTATTCACAGGACGGTGGCCTGGCGGTGCTTTATGGCAATATCGCGCTCGAAGGCTGCATCGTCAAAACCGCTGGTGTGGATGACAGTATTCTTAAATTTACCGGCCGTGCGCGTATTTTTGAGTCGCAGGATGCTGCAGTTGAGGGAATTCTTGCCGATAACATTGTTGCCGGCGACATTGTGGTCATCCGCTATGAAGGCCCGCGCGGCGGCCCTGGCATGCAGGAGATGCTATACCCGACCTCGTACCTGAAATCCAAGGATTTAGGCAAGGTTTGTGCTTTACTTACGGACGGCAGGTTCTCTGGCGGCACGTCCGGTTTAAGCATCGGGCACGCATCGCCTGAAGCGGCCGAGGGCGGCGCGATCGGCCTGGTGGAAGAAGGTGATATCATCGAAATCGATATCCCGAACCGCACCATCCATCTTGCCGTCAGTGACGAAATAATGGCGCATCGACGAGCTGCCATGGAAAACAAGGGCAAAGCTGCATGGAAACCCGTGTCCCGTGAACGTCATGTTTCACCGGCATTGCGTGCGTATGCGGCGATGAGCACATCCGCATCCAGGGGTGCAGTGCGTGACGTAAGCCAGATAGAAAAATAATCTACAAATCGATGGTTACTGCAGCAGTAATCAGTAGTCAAAATATGAGTTAATGATGAAGGGGCTTGTATGCAAAGCTTGCAGGTTGTTGAAAACGAGATCGAACTAGACTCCCATGTCCATCTTTACCAGGATGCCAGCGGGCTGAAATTCCTGGAAATCGACAACGATCTCGCTACAGCTAAGATTGCGTTACAAGGCGCCCAGGTCATCAACTGGCAGCCGAAGGGCGAAGCAGAGCCGGTGCTTTGGTTATCCGAAAGTGCGCGGTATATGCATGGCCGTTCTATCCGCGGCGGTGTGCCGATCTGCTGGCCCTGGTTCGGCGCACACCCTACCGATAGCGCTTTGTGTCCGCACGGCTTTGCGCGCGTGATGCCGTGGCAGTTGCTGGAAACGGAAACCCTGTATGACGGCTCCACCCGCTTGCTGATGCAGATCATCAACACACCGGTCGCACAGAAACAGCTTTCCTATCCTTATGTGTTAACCCTGACCGTAATAGTGGGTGAAACACTTAAAATCGAATTGGCAACGACCAACAAGGGCAACCAGCCGTTTGTCATCGGCGAGGCTTTCCATACCTATTTCCAGGTCAGCGATATCGGCAACGTGTCGATTACCGGCCTGGACGGCTGCGAGTATGCTGACAAACTCATGAACTACGAGCGATATTCCCAGCAGGGCCCGATTACATTCAAAGGCGAATTCGACCGTGTGTATGTGAACACCCGTGCCGGCTGTGTCATCGAGGATAGTGGCTTCAATCGCGGCATACGCGTCTCGAAATCCGGGAGCAGTGCTACGGTCATCTGGACGCCGTGGGGCGATAAAGCCCATGAGATGGGCGATATGGGAATGGATGACAACTGGCGCAGGATGGTATGCCTGGAATCTGCAAACGCCATGGAAAACCTCGTCATGATCAGCCCGAATAATACGCACGTGCTGGGGGTTGAATACAGCGTGGAATCATTGACGCTGTAATCCAGCATCGCCGGCATCCTTATTCTGAGATGATGAGCTGGTTGTTGTCCGTCTTCAGGTAGAAATTGCCGGCTGCATCGATTTTCAGCGCGCGTATGCGGTAGCCGGTAAGTACCGGCTCTGCATATACCAAGTTGTGGCCTTCTTTCTTGATGCGGTAAAGCGTTGTCGATGCCATTCCGGCCACAAAATAATCGTTATCCCAATAATCGTTCTTTCCGGTATCCGCATACTTGGCGATGGGGCCTACCCCTATCGACGGCATGAATGTCATGGCTGGTTTTTCAAACCCATCATGATTGTTGAATTTATTGCCGTAATAATTTCCCATGCCATCGCGTTCGTAGATGGTGCCGTAGCTCACGACAGGCCATCCGTAGTTCTTGCCCTTTTTGATCAGGTTTATTTCGTCGCCGCCGCGCGGTCCGTGGTCGGTCACCCATAGCTCTTCGCTGGCTTTATCGTACAACATGCCGCCGGAAGGAGAGCGCAGCCCGCTTGCATAGACTTCTGCATTCAAGTTCTGCAGGTTGATACGGATCACCTTGCCGAGTGAGGTCGTGTTGTCCTGTACTTTTTCCGGTTTGGAGAAATCGCCTATGCTCAGGAAAAGTATGTTCTCGTTTTCGCCCGTCACCAGCTTGCCGCCTACCTGGTGACCCAGGAATGGCTCCTTGATGGCCGGCCTGCTCAGGTAGATTTCACGTTTGAAGATGACTTCGGAATTGACGGGATCCACTTCGAATTCAGATACCGCCAGGCGCGCACCATTTTGTTGGCTATCCCAGGTGGTATACGCGACAAATAAAGAATTCCTGATCAGCAGTGAATCCTTGACCCCGGATAGATCCTTGCAATACACCACTTTTTTACTGCTGCTTTCGTCGGTGGATTCCGTATCGCCAGGCATGTATTTAGTAAGGCTTTTAGGTGGTTTGACCAGCTTGAGCTCATTTTCAAGCGTGGTGAAATACACTTCACCGCATTTATCGATGAACAGGAACTGGTTGTTGCCTAATTTTTCGAATGGCCCGCTGGGATAGTTGTCCTCGAATGGCAAGGTATACACTTTCAGTGCCTGGGTACCGAATACGGAGGCAATACTTTCCGTTTTATTCTGTGCCGGCGCTAGCGAAGAGCTGAGGTGGGACGGAAACGTAGGGTCTGGTTTTTCTGCTGTACTTCCGGGAGCGCTTCCTGCAAAGCTGGTGGCCATGCAGGATAGGGAAAAAACAAATGCTAGGCATAAGGATAGAAGCGGATTTTTAACATTCATGCGAGGGTGTTTACTACTGGATGAATAGGTAAGGCGTAACACTTTAAATCACAACGACGCTGACGCCAAGACTGCTTATTGGCATTTTCAGGATGGTGAATCGTAATTCCCTGACATTTCCAAGAAGTTATTGAGCGCTCACATCCCCGCTTTCACTACGGTTATAGCTTTTCATGTCCTCAGGTTTTACTGTGGTCTTAAATCCTATCTTGGGTTTTTTAAGCTGTGCTTTTGTTTTTTTGCTTGGTGGTGTCTGGTTGAAGTCGGTTTTCGGCTCTGAATCGTCCACCTTTAATTGGGTATTGGTATTGGATTCGATTGCAGGCTCTGCAGCTTGCACCTGTATACCTGAGCTGAGCATGGCGAATATAGCGATTGCTGTGAGTTTTTGCATCTAGATCCTTAAATACGAGGTAGTGGAGGAATAAAGCACATCATTTCCACATTACATCACATTTTTTACGATCGGCGGCCTCAAGTAGCTCGATGAGCGGCAAGGCACGTTTTTTAAGGCTTACGGGAGTAGCCTTTGGGTCATCGTCCTGTTCGTCAGAAGATGCATGGCCTTCTTCAGGGCTATTTTCTACCGCCCCCTTCAAATGGCTCAAGGCATTTCCTACATCGTCAGCAACGATTGCACCTGGCACACTGCCGCTATGTCCCATCATTTTCAGAAGCTGCTGTGCTACATCGCCGAATACCATGATATTGGCATACGCGTCCGTGGAAAACGTCACTAGCATCATCGTTTCCTTCTAGACTTTTTTGCCGCCTGGGCCTGCAAGGTACCAAACAATTAAGCCTAATACCGGGAATAACAGTACACCCAGTACCCATAGAATTTTGGCACCCGAATCGGCTGAACTCTGGACAATTTTGATGATGGCAAAAATATCCAGAATTAAAATGATTAAACCTATTACCCCTGAGTTGTTCATGATGGTCTTTTCTTGATTGAAGTTATTAGTTGAAGAATGAATAGTCGTAAATGGTACTGAACAGGAATATAAGATACATGGACACAAGCAGGGTTAACGGTAATTGCAGCATTCTGTCTAACATGGTGTGCTCCTTTATCTTATAAACATTAATAAACATTAAATTTTTAACACTAATTTTTGCCAGTACATCATTCAATTGCTGACTGTGTAGCCATCATAATTTGCCTTCCTGAAAGGGACAGTAAGCCCTCATCCTAAATTGCTATCAGATATGTCTGACAGGCTTTTTTACGGCATATCATTTATGATGAGTGAATATACAAGTCGCAATCTCAAGGAATTCCGTGGTCAAGTTTTTATTCTGGGGCAGGCAGGCGATACAGGGGGTAGGCAAGCGTTTACTGCTGGCACTGGCAGGCTATATTTTGCTAGCCGTACTGGCGGTTGCCCTGACTAATTTCTGGATGAACAAGCTGACTTCGCTACGCCTCGAAATCATCACTACCCGCGACACCCTGTTCAAGCTTGAAAAATTGCAGACCAACCTGGCCCGTGCAGAAGCCGCACAAAGTACGTATCTATTAACGCAACGTCCAGACTATGTTGACCCCTTCGAGGCGCGGGTCAAGGAAGTGCGGCAGCATGTTGAATCGCTGCAGGATGCGTACCCCAGAAATCCAGGGCAAGACGGGTATCGCCAGAGAGTCAATGATTTATGGGCAGCTGTCCAGGCCGATGTGGAGGGCAAACTTACCGTGATGACGCTTGCCGTTTCCATGCTGGCTACGGGTCGGGACGATAAGGCTGTGGAGATCATTAATGCTGGCAACGGCAATAAGCGCATGGACGATTTTTACCTGCATACCGATCTGCTTGCCGCGATAGAACGTAAAAAGATGGACGAACTGAGCGCCCGCAATGCTTTTTTCCTCTCATTCGGCAGGGTTTCCCTGACCATCAGCATCCTGGCGGTATTGGTATTAATCGTGTTGCTGGTGAAGAAATTCGTCATTGAGTTCGCCCGTAGCCAAACCTCCAGGCAGCAACTGGAAACAGAGGTCGTGGGCTTTGAGCAGAAACTCGCGGAGCGTACCAGCCAGCTTGAGACCCTGGCGCGTGATTACCAGTACGATGTAGAACGCGAGCGCCACAAGCTTTCACGCGAGTTGCACGATGAACTGGGATCAATCCTGACTGCGACGAAGATGGATATTTCCTGGGTCATGCGAAAAGTGAGGGATATCGCGCCTGAGGCATCGGAGAAACTTGCAAAAACCATGCGCTATCTCGACCAGGGCATTGAATTCAAACGCCGTATCGTCAATGACCTGCATCCTTCATTACTTTCCACATTCGGCCTGATACCTGCCTTGCAGGAGCTGATGAGTGCGTATGCTGAACGCACGGGATGGGAGATGAGCATCACCTTGCCTGACCAAAAGGCCCAGGTCAGTGAAGTGCTGGGCCTGATTGCCTATCGTATCGTGCAGGAATCGCTGAACAACGCTTCCAAATACGCCGATGCAACGCAAGTGACGGTCAGTTTCATGGTGGATGAGACCCACCTGAAATTGGAGATAAGCGATAACGGCAAAGGCATGGACAGTACGCATTTCAGCCTGGCTACCCATGGGCTTGAAGGCATGCGCCACCGGGTCATCGCAGTGGGCGGTACCTTTAAGATAGAAAGCGAGCCGGGCAAGGGAATGTTCACATTGGCCATGCTGCCGCTGGTGGGCGATGTAGAAAAACTAGCTACCCGGAAAAAGCTGGTAACTCCCTTCAATACCTGACAAAGACCAAAGTTATTCAAAACGCGTTTTGCGAATCTTTTACGGATTGCATAATCAGACCAGTGGTATCCACAATGAGTTGATCTTAATGAATAAACGTCTGGGCAGGCTTGTGAACATCTCAACCATCACGCTGCTGCTTGTTCTGCCATGCGCTTATTCTTATGCTTGGCCCACGCAGGCGGAAATCTTCGCCCTCAATGAATCCATCGTGCAAGTCATCGTCGAAACAAAAGACGGTAATCTGGGTACCGGATCCGGGGTGGTGATCAACAGCAATTTTGTCGCGACCAATTGCCATGTGCTGGCCAATGCCCGCGGCGCGAACATCAGTAAATACCATGAAAATTATTCGCCATTGGCATTGCGGGCGGACTGGAAACATGACGTATGCCTGCTGAGATTCGACGGGCTTCCTTTTAAACCTGTGCCCATGCGCGACAGTGCCAACCTGAAGTACGAGCAAGCCGTTTTCTCCATAGGCTATCCCAATGACAACCAGGTGCCGCAAACGTCTTACGGCAATGTAAAAGCCTTGTATCCGTACGATGACAGCCTGGTCATCCGCACTAATGCGTCATTCGCCATGGGTTCCAGCGGCGGGGCTTTGTTCGATGAGGATTTCAACCTGGTGGGCATGACCACCTTCAAGAGTCCAGGCCGCAACGGGTATTTCTACAGCATGCCGGTGGAGTGGATCCGCAAGTTACTGGATGCGCCGGATGTAGCTAGCCTGGCCGCTACCGATGATCCGTTCTGGAGCCTGCCGGAAGCGCAGAGGCCGTATTTCATGCAGGTGGTGATCCCTTTCCAGAACAAAAGCTGGGATGACCTTGAAAAAATATCAATGGCATGGAGCCAGCACGAAGACCTGAATACTGAGGCCTGGTACTACCTGGGGATGGCGGAATACCATAAGCATGACCTGCCGCACGCGACCGATTACCTGGCTAAAGCTGTCAGCCTCAACCGCATGCATTTGGGCGCCTTATATCAACTGGCCATTATCGCAAATGAAAAGGGCGATAAACCCGAGGCCCTGCGTCTCGCTACCCAGGTTCAACAACTGGATACTGGTGAAGGCGAGGCTTTGACCAATATCATCAATCCTGTGCAGTAGAACATAACTGCTTCTCAGGACTCTGCAGGTTTCAGGTCGAACGCTATGCATATGCGCTCTTCGTCTGACCCAAAGGGGATGGTCCGGTGGAACAACGAAGAAGGAAACAGGATGATATCGCCTACCGCCGGGGCGATATTTTTTGCCGGGAAATCGCTATGCCGCTGGGGGTAATCATCGCCATGGGTGCCGAACTCGAAATTACCGTGTTCCGAGCCGGATTCCTTCTTCGGCATCTTGAGGTATACCGCCCCGCTGAGCCAGCCGAGTTCATGGAAATGCGATGTCAGGTGCCCGCCGCGCTGCATCTTTACATACCAGGAGCTGGTGAATTCGAACTCGCTGGGAAACGACTGGATCAGCTCGCAACTCGACGCTGAATACTGCTGCCTGTAACGCGCAAATTCCTGCCTGACCAATGCTGCAAGTGCCTTGAATGAAGCCTCCGGCCGCTTGAACAGATTGCCGGCGGATTGAATGCCGTTGTGCAGCCGGCCCTGTTTGCGCTCGGCGATTTGCGCCGAGTCTATATCGCGGAGCAAGCTTTCAAGTAGCTGGCTATTGTCGCCGGCCAGTTCTGCAATGCTGTTCTGGTAGACGAAATCCATAGAATTCCGGCAAAAGTTATACGGGTCTTCCGTACCGAAATTGATTGCATAATGCGTCGAGAGGTTGGCCAGGAATGGCGACACATGTTTGCCGCGGCAAATGAACTGATCCAGCTTTTGCTTGAAAGCCTCGAATTTTCCTGCCTTATAGAGGCAATACAGGATACGTTCCTGCCAGTCATCCAATTGCGATTTCTCGAAGTGGGCAATCGCCTCTTCGTAGCGCTTGGTCAGGTAGAGGAATTCACCCAGGTTGTAATTAGCGCCGGTATGGCTGGGGTTGATGCTCAGTGCGGCCTGGTAACTCTTGACGGCATCCTGCATGTTCCCCTGGTCGCGCAAGGTTTCCCCCAGGTTGTTATGGGCATCCGTGTAGGCAGCATTGATGGAGATGGCCTTGCGGTAACTTTCAACGGCCTCTTCCAGTTTGCCTTGGTCGCGCAATGCCGTGGCCAGGTTGAAATGACCCAGAGCATCCGGGTTGAGTTTGATTGCCTGACGGTAGCTTGATACGGCCTCCTCCAGCTTGCCCTGTTTTTGCAGGATGGTGCCCAGGTTTCCATGCGCCTCGAAAAATCGCGGCTGGATAGAAATGGCTTTGCGATAGGCGACGGCAGCTTCGTCAAGCCTGCCCATGTTGGCCAGGGCGATGCCAAGGTTGAAATGGATATCGGGAAGGGTGGGTTGCAGGGAAGCCGCCTTGCGATAACTGTTGATGGCCTCATCGAATTTTCGCTGGCCATCCAGGGCGATGCCAAGCACGTTGTGCAAGATAAAGGTGTTGGGGTAGCTTTTCAGCAGTGACTTTGCCGTGCTTTCAGCCTGCGGCAACTGGCCGGCGTTCAGCAGGTTAATGAGCGCCTGCACTTCCTGCTGGTTAGGTTGCCTGCCTTGTTGAAAGGGATTAGCCATAGTGAATGAGGTGCTCTGTTGCTGTTAAGTTGGTCGGCGATACGGTTAGCTTATTGACAGCAGGCCGTAAATTCAAGTGTTGTATTCAGGGGATTCAGCTGGCCTTGCATGCTGTTAATGTTTTAACCATTGCCTTGATTGACTACATACTGGCTGCTTTTTTGCAGTTGCAGGGCCGTACGTTTTAGAAACTGGATGGCGATCCTCGGCTCATCTATCATCAGCGTCTGGATATTTTCTGCGCTGACCAGGATGATATCCGCCGTCTCGGATTGCACGCGCGCATCGAAGGTTCGCTTGGTTTCCGCCAGTACCGCCATTTCGCCAAAGTAGTCGCCGGCATTCAATACCTGCAATACATGCGATTGCAGGACCAGTTGCACACTGCCGCTCACGATGTAATACAGGTTGGAACCGTCCTCGCCTTGTTTGAATATATATTCATCCTGTTTGAAGTGCTGGCCGTATTGCCCCATCAGGTGGTTCAGGTAATTCGTTTCATTCTTGGGGCTTACGTCGAACAGGCCCCGTAGCAAAAGAACGTCTTTTTTACGTAAGGTGGAGATCAGTTCGGTGCCCAGCAGGAATATGGCAAAGGTGTAATACAGCCACGCAATGGAAATGAACATATTCTTCATGCCGCCAAATACGCTTCCATACGACTGGTTAAGTGCCAGGAATACGCCGAACATCGGTCGCATGCCGAGCCATAGAACCGCCGTCACGAATGAGCCTACGAGGATATGTTGAAACGCTACCCGCACTGGGAAGAACATGCGGTAAAACATGGCGATCAGCAATGTACCGATCAGGGCAGAGCTAAGTTCGCTCATTAGCTCCGATTGCATCAGTGAAGGATCGAGAAAGCTTAATACCTTGTCCAGCATCAGGCCGAGAAAAGTGAAGACCAGGAACATCATCAGTATGCCGAGTACGGAAATGACATCCTTGATCTTGCGCTGGATATAGGAGGGTGCTTCTACTAATGACGATATCGTATAAAAAGCGGAGCGCAGCGCGGCGGCGAGTGGAGTCACTATCCATAGCAGGGCGAACATGCCGAATGCGCCCCATACCGCCTGGTGCTGTGAAACATTGTAAACCTCGATCATGATGCGCTGGCTCAGTTTCGGAACCAGG
>JAZKEL010000259.1:0-6322 GCA_040387075.1 Pseudomonadota bacterium | reverse complement strand
TGCCCGCAAGGGGATCGCCTCCTCGTCGCTGGCAGTCAGCCAGCGCTCACGTGCAATGGTAGCCAACGCCCTGGCGGCCGGCCCGGAGACGATCATCTGCACATCGTGGTAAGGACCGAATTTCTTGGTATCGGCCGTCTTTAGCGTGCCGATAGGGTCTACACGGTGTTTGTTGCGCGTATGGTGGGCGCGGTGATCCCAGCGGCCGATGGCGATGTCCATGCCACCGCAGAAGGCGATTTCGTCATCCACCACGACGATCTTCTGGTGATGGCTGGCACCCAGCGGCAGTTGGTCATCGAAACGGAAGAAGACATTCTGGGGCGATTTCCACTTCCATTTGAATTCGGAGAAATTCTCGCGGTCGGTCGCCATGAACACCGAGTAATCCCAGCGATTCATGTAGATCATGACCTCGGGTTGCTGGCGTGCCTTCCACTGGATAAGGTCGAACAGGCGGTTGGGGCATTTGGTTTTTTTTGCTTCCTCGCCGCGCAACAACTCGATCCGGCTGTCGATGTCCCATCCGAGTATGAAGACGGAGTGTTTTGCCTTACAGATGGCTTCGTGCACGGCGCGGTAATAATTGGCGCAATCCACCAGCATGGAGGCATGCGTCGCCTGTTCAACCTGCCTGCAATTGCGGCCGGGTTTAAAGAGTGTGCTCGACGTCTCTTTTGAGGCGGCAGTCGTAGCGCTAGTGGCATTGCCAGTAGGTTTGCCTGCCGCTTTTTTTACCGGTCTCGCCTTTGGTTTTTCTGAAATGGCTGCTTGCATGGATAGCTCATCAATGTGGGGTTAGCGATAGAGTTCGCCATCACTATAAATGCGATGATTGCGCCTGCAGAAGCAGGGTGGGGACTACAAACGGGTAGGAAGATACTGACACGCCTTATTCAGCGGTGAGTTAACCTATAAGCTCGCCGCAAGTGTTTTCCTGGCAACAGTACAGCAACAGTTTAAGGGGTTTTTAATCCGGAATTAAGGACAAGATAAAGCCAAGTTATTGAATTTATTTGGATTAATTCACTGGCATCATTTTTGCAATGAAGCAAGCAGACTATACATCACCGACTAAAAATTAAGGAAGTAGCGTGGCTAAAATTATTGGGATATCCGGCAGCATTTCAGCACCGTCCAGGACAAAAGCGCTGGTGGAGGAGATCGTCAGCAGGGCAGCGCACAAGGTACATGCCGGCGCAGAAATCATCGATATCGCGCAAATAGCGCCTGTGCTTGGCGCCACCCTCAGTTATAACCAGTTTCCCGACAGCTTGAGGCTGGTGTACGAAAAGCTGCAGCAGGCCGACCTTATCGTGATCGCGAGCCCGGTATACAAGGCGTCGTACACCGGCATGCTGAAGCATTTCTTCGACCTCATGGACCCCAAGGTGCTCGTAGGTAAAGTGGCGATCCTGGCTGCGACCGGCGGTAGCGACCAGCATGCATCCGTGCTGGATTATCAATTGCGTACCCTGGCCAGCTTTTTTGGCGTGTACACGGTACCTACCGCTATCTACGCAAAAGATACGGAATTCGATAATTATGAATTGACCAGCGACGCGGTTAAACAGCGGATAGACGTGGCCATCGACCAGGCACATTTCCTCCTCAGCCAGAATCCGCCTCAAGCCCTCGTAGCATAAGGTTGGGTAAGGCGGAAAGCCGGGCAACGCGGCCCGACTTTATGATATTAAAAGTGCCTGAACTTGTCCTAAACTTGTTAATAGCTCAAGCCAGGTTGAGCGCTCAGTCCAGGCGCAGAAGCGCTGTCAAATCAGGCAATGAGGTTGAGTTCCTTTAACCTGGCACGCAGTATGTTCCTGCTGATGCCAAGCAGTTTTGCCGTATGAACCTGGTTGTTGTTGCTGAATTCATAGGCTTTGCGGACGGTGATGGCATTGATCACTTCATACAGGTCGGGCAGGTTGTTTTCGAACATATTGGTCAGTATCGCCTCCAGCTGCTGGGCATGCCTGCCATAGCCATCAGGCTTGTTGCCGGCAACAGGTGAAGTGGATGGCGATTGTAAGCGCTGCTCGTCGTCATGGCTTTGCGCAATGGTCGGCAGGTTCAGGTCTTTTGGGTATAGCGTAGCGGAGTTGGACACCAGCAATGCACGGTGAATCACATTCTCCAGCTCACGTATATTGCCGGGCCAGGGATATTCCAGCATTGCGCGCACGGTTTCCGGCGCAAGATGCGGCGTGGCGGTCTGCAGGCGGTGCTGGTAAACCTTGAGGAAGTGTTCCACCAGCGGCAGGATGTCGCCCTGTCTTTCGCGCAATGGCGGCAATTCAACAGGCACGACCTTGATACGGTAATACAGGTCTTCCCTGAAACGCCCTGCGCGGACAGCTTCTTCAAGATTCACGTTGGTGGCGGCAATCAAGCGGACGTCGATAGGCGTCGCTTTCCTGGAGCCCAGCCTGACCACTTCGCGCTCCTGCAGTACACGCAGAAGTTTCACTTGTGTCGATTGGGGCAGGTCGCCGATTTCATCCAGGAACAAGGTGCCTTTATTGGCGCTTTCGAACCAGCCTATCTTGGAGGTATTGGCACCGGTAAATGCACCGCGCTCGTAGCCGAACAATTCGCTTTCCACCAGCGTTTCGGAGAAGGCGCCGCAATTGATGGCCTGGAAAGGGCCGGCTTTACGCTGGCTTAACGCATGGATGTGCCGGGCGATCAATTCCTTGCCGGTGCCGGTTTCACCGATGATCAATGCGGTGGCATTGCTGTCGGCGATTTTCTCCATCAGGCTGAGCAGGTTCTGCGACTTGGGGTCGCTGAACACCAGCGCGCTGGCCCGTATGGACAGGCTGACGGCCGAGGGGTTGGGATGGGTGATGACCTGTTCGGCACCATCGTGGCCGTGGTCAAACTCCGTTTCGTAATTCCATAACTTGGCATGCATATCGATACCTTGGTATTGATTGATTAGGGCGCCAATATACTAAATGGTTATTAATAAAGCTATGAATAAGAACTTATATTAATATAGTTAAATTGTATAAGAATGGACCTATTCAAGTGTTGCTGGTACAGCAATCCTCACCTGGCAATTGTTTCCAAGGCAACATCCACACAACATGTCCGGCAATCTTACATTTTAATTATTTATATAAGTCAATGTTTTTTAACGAATAATTATTTCTAAGTATTTGCTCCTCTCTCTGGCATATGTTTTGCGATGTAACAGAATTGCTTATATGCCAAGGAGAAAAACATGACCATCACCACACTCGAGACCGAAAGCGACATCGAAGTCTTCGTATCTAAAGTAATCGAAGAAGCGCAACTGGCGTTCGATGTATTCAGGGAAACCAACACCATCACCGCCAATGGAACCGTCGGCTTCGTGGAGCGCGTTCCTGGCGAAGACAAGGTCGTCATCGTCAACTACGCCGGCCCCTTCAACCGTGGCAAGAAACTGGAAGCGATCGTGGCGGGCCTGGACGGCACGCTGTACTACGGGAATGGCAACGGTAAGGCAGCCCTGCGTTACGCCAAGATATTCGAGCAGCATCCCGACATCACGACGGTATCCCACGTGCACTCTCCCTATCTTGGCGCCTGGGCGCAAACACACCGCACCCTGCCGATTCGCTACGTGCCTGTTCAGCGTTTCCAACTGGTGCGTGAACTGCCTATCTATATCGACCGCCGCCAGCAGGAAGTCGATTTCATCCTCGACCAGATAAAGCTGAACCCGCACAACACCGCCATCCTCGAAGCGAATGGCGGCTCCACCGTATGGGGCAAGCAGGGTCTGCGCAAGACTGCGGAATTCATCCTGCTGCTGGAAGAAGGCGCCCAGATCCAGGTGCGTGCAGAAGCCATCGGCGGTTCACGCGATTACGGCCCTGGCGTCCTGGCCCAGCAGTGGAAGATGGCCAAGATTTTCGATCAGGCCAAGGCAGAAAACCTCTTGCCCGCGACAGACCTCTAGACAGGCCTTCATTTACCACTTTATTTAAGCCAGGCCCAAATAAGCTTAACGACGCTAAAGAATTGGAATAAGCATGACAGACATCACGAAGCATCAAGCCCCAGCGGGCGAAACAGGCGGGAAACTAGACCAGATCTGGTTCACGCGTTGCCCCGTCCCTACCGCCACCGGGCTGGCCTATAAGCTAGGCTGGCTGGCCGAGGAGTTCGCCGGCGATGGCATCGCGCTATCGACCCTGCAGGACGCACCGAAAGAGCTTGGGCGGCATCACTATGATCACCAACTGCCTAACCTGATCCGCGAAGGCGGCAACCTGCTGGCCCTTGCCGCGCGGGCGCAGCATGCGCCGACGCGCCTGATCGGCCTGACCTGGATCGATGAATGGCAGGTGCTGCTGGTGCGTGCCGATTCCGGTATCAGCAAGCCTGAACACCTCAAAGGCAAGCGGTTGGCGTTGCCTGCGTTCATCGAGCATCCGCTCAAGGACCATATACGCGGCAGCAGCATCGCCCGGGGCATGAGCCTGCACGGCTACAAAGGCGCGCTTGGCGTCGCCGGCCTGACGCTGGATGACGTGAAGCTGGTGGAAGTAGGTTCGGGACGCGGCAACCGCCAGGAGAACCTGGGCGGTCTGTGGGCCGGACTGGATGAGCTGGTCAACGGCAACGTGGATGCCGTCTATGTGAAAGGCGCTTCCGCCGTCGATGCGGCCAGGAAGGTTGGCGCTGTCGTCGGCATAGACCTGGACAGTTTCCCGCAGCAGTCCTCGCGCGTAAACAACGGCACGCCGCGCCCGATCACCGTCCATGAAGATTTCCTGGAGAACCATTTCGACCTGGTTGCCCGTTTCCTGTATCAAAGCCTGCGCGCCGCGGAATGGGCCAAAACCAACCTGCATGGCGTACGCGAGATACTCAAAGCCGAAACGCGCTCGGACGACGACGGCGTGGCTACCGCGTATGGCGAAGGTTTCCATCTGGCGCTGGAGCCTACGCTGTCGGATGAACGCATCGAGCTTTTCCGCAAGCAGAAGGATTTCATGCTGGTGCATGGCCTGCTCGACCGCGATATCGACCTGGATGCCTGGGTGGACAGGCGTCCGCTTGAGCAGGCGGAGAAGTGGCTGCATGAGAAGGCGCAGGCAGCATAAGTCACAGTAAAAGTGCGGCCGGAAGACCGGCCGCACTGTCGCGTGATCCTTATCCTTGTTTGTCCCTATTATCTGGAGTTTGCATGTCTCAAAAGAGTTTATATACGCTGGCCGTCATTACTTACGGCATGGTCTTATCGATGCTGCCATCGCAGTCGTTCGCGGAGGAGCTACCGAAGTCGGTGCGCATCGCCGCGGTTGCCTACAACATCGCCGGCAAGACCACCTTCATGAATGGCGCATTGCTGGTCAAGGAGGGCGGCCTGCAGGAAGCGCTGGAGAAAAAAGGCATCAAGCTGGAATGGGTGCCGGCCGCGCATTCGGCGGTTGGCCCCATCATCAATGAAGGGTTTGCCAACGGCACCATAGACTTTGCAGCCTATGGCGATTTGCCCCCCATCATCCTCAATGCTTCGCGACCGACCGTACAGCTGGTCGCGCCGTGGGGGCGTAACGGCAATTCCTACCTGGTGGTGCCGACTGCTTCAGGCGCCAAAAGCATACTGGACCTCAAGGGCAAGCGTATTGCCCTGCACAGGGGGCGGCCATGGGAAATCTCCTTCGCCAACCTGGTGGAGTCCCAAGGGTTGACGCTGAAAGATTTCAAGATAGTCAACGTGAATCCCCAGGTCGGCGCAGCTGCTCTTGCAAGCGGCTCGGTGGATGCCTACTTCAGCCTGAACGACGCCTATAACCTGGTCGATAAGAAAGTAGGCAAGATCATCTGGTCCACCAAGAATGCACCGCCTGACTGGAAGCTGATGGGCGGCCTGTGGGCGAGCAATGCATTTGTGCAGAAATATCCTGAACTGACCCAGCTGATCGTCACTGCCTATATCAAGGTGAATTACTGGACGGCGCAGGACAAAAATAAAGAGCAGTACATCAAGGAATATGCGGCACAGGTGCAGCCTGAGAGCGTCATACGCCGCGACTACGAAGAAGATAGCGTCGCCTGGAAGGACCGCTGGTCGCCGCTGTACGACCAGGCGCTGACCGAGCACTACCGCCGTTCCGTTTCATACGCAAGGAAGTCAGGCCTGATACAGAACGATGTCGACCTGAAGCAGTTGCTGAATCCAAAATTCGCTGACCAGGCACTTAAGGACTTGAAACTGGAAAGCTTCTGGACAACCGCCAGTATCGGGCCGAAAAATAACGTAGTTAAAAAATAACCGAGCTAAAGAATATGGGCGCTATAGATAGCCCGTCCCCCTCTA
>JAZKEL010000258.1:0-2387 GCA_040387075.1 Pseudomonadota bacterium | reverse complement strand
GCGCAGGCCCGTTCATGGCTATGCCGGCCAGGTAGACCACGCCACTGGCTTCGCGGCGTATGGTAAGTGCGGGTTTGTATACTGCAATGGAGGCAAAGCGGGGTTCCAGTATGGCAATACTCAGCCAGGACAGGCTGGCCTCGATATTATCGAAGGTCAGTGCAGGGCGGTTCTGCGCGTCGTAGATATCGACTTTGAATAATGAAAGGTGGGGATACAGGCCGTGCCAGCTGGCACGGATCTCGCCGATGGTGACTTTCTGGTGGGCAGCGGTGCTGACACGCTGTGCAATGGTGTCTTTATAGTCGTCGATGTGCGGCAATACCACATAACGCATCGCCAGTACGGATAGGGCCAGGACGATGATGATCAGCCAGAGCGTAGCCAGCGTAAAGCGGTAGATCCAGAGCAATGACTTTTTGACCATAATTTTGCCGTATCGCGGAGTGTGGTACGGATGAGACCTAGCTAGTGACTTGTAAACATTCAGGATGCTTCATTTTACACATATATATTGCCTGCAACTTACGCATCTTCGGGCGATTGCGACGAATTTACAATCATTTGCAGTCTGTCTTTGCTGGCCTTGCTTCGGGCCCCAGCTTTTCTGGTGTCGGTTTGCTGTCCATACGCGGTAGAATGTCGCCTTTATTTGGTCCGCCGGTTTAATTCATAATCACGCTTCCTGTTTTGCTCTCAGCAGCAGAAAAGCCCCACTGTATCCAAGGCCCAAGTTTGATCCAATTCAAGAACCTCATGCTGACGCGCGGTATCAAAGTGCTGGTACAAGGCGCCAGCCTGCAGCTGCATCCCGGCCATAAGGTCGGCCTGACGGGTGCCAATGGTGCGGGGAAATCCAGCCTGTTCGCCATGTTGCGCGGCGAGCTGCAGGTGGAATCCGGCGACCTGGATATTCCGCCCGCCTGGGTAGTTGCGCACGTGGCACAAGAGACACCGGCATTGCAGGATAGTGCCGTGGAGTTTGTGCTGGATGGCGATATCGAACTGCGTAACGTAGAAGCAGCCTTGCGGCAAGCCGAGGCCAACCAGTCCGGGCCGAACCCGCACGAGAAGGTCGGCATAAGGCTGGCCGAACTGCATGCCAGGCTGGGGGAGATCGAAGGATACTCTGCCAAGGCACGCGCTGCCGAATTGCTTAGCGGCCTGGGTTTCAGCAATGCCGACCTCAGCCGCCCGGTTTCCGATTTTTCCGGCGGCTGGCGTGTGCGCTTGAACCTGGCGCGTGCGCTGATGTGCCGTTCCGATCTGTTGCTACTGGATGAACCGACCAACCACCTGGACCTGGACGCCGTGATCTGGCTGGAAGGCTGGCTCAAGGAGTATCGCGGTACGCTGGTGCTGATCTCCCATGACCGCGATTTCCTGGATGCCATCGTCAACCATGTGGCGCACATAGAACAGCAGCAACTCACGCTGTATCGCGGCGGCTATTCCGATTTCGAGCGCCAGCGCGCCGAGCGCCTGTTGCAGCAACAGGCCATGTACGAACGCCAGCAACGCAATGTGGCGCACCTGCAAAGCTATATCGACCGCTTCCGCGTGCAGGCCACCAAGGCGCGCCAGGCACAGAGCCGCATCAAGGCGTTGGAGCGCATGGAGATGATCAGCGCCGCCCATGCCGATACCCCGTTCAGCTTCGGCTTTCGCGAGATGCAGGGTGCGCCCGACCCCTTGCTGGTGCTGGACGAAGTGGACGCCGGCTATAACGCCACGGCCGTACTCAAGAATATTGTGCTGACCTTGCGTCCAGGCGAACGGCTGGGCCTGCTCGGCCGTAACGGTGCCGGCAAATCTACGCTTATCAAGTTGCTGGCCGGCGAACTGGCTCCATTAGCCGGCAAGCGTGTGGAAGGCAAGAACCTCAACATCGGTTACTTCGCCCAGCACCAGCTTGAACAGCTGCGGCTGGATGAATCGCCATTGCAGCACATGATGCGCCTCGACCCCTCCACTCGCGAACAGGAGCACCGCAACTACCTGGGCGGTTTCGATTTTCGCGGCGACATGGCCAGTAGCCCATGCGGGCCGTTCTCCGGTGGCGAGAAATCGCGCCTGGCGCTGGCCCTGCTTATCTGGACGCGGCCCAATTTGCTGTTGCTGGACGAGCCGACCAACCACCTGGACCTGGAAATGCGCCATGCATTGACACTGGCCCTGCAGGATTATGAAGGCGGCGTGGTGATCGTGTCGCATGACCGTGCCATGCTGCGCGCCAGTTGCGATAAATTTGTGCTGGTGGCGGATGGCAAGGCGGAAGCGTTCGACGGCGACCTGGACGATTACAAGGAGTGGTTGGCAGAGCAACGCAGCCAGGAAAAGAAGACCGGAGAAAAAAACGCTGGCAAACGTGCTGAACCGGCAAGCGC
>JAZKEL010000257.1:0-3147 GCA_040387075.1 Pseudomonadota bacterium | reverse complement strand
GTTTCATAGCCGCGGAAAGAATAATTCAGCTCGTTACCGGCCGCCGTGACGAAGACGATAGGTATATGGCGTGTCTTTTCCGTGCCGCGCATGAGTTCCGCCAACTCGAAACCATTCATGCCCGGCATCTGCACGTCCAGTATCGCCAGGGCGAACTCATGCTCCAGTAGCAGGGCCAGTGCCGTTTCCCCGGACGATGCCTGGTACACGATCCTGTCCTCGGCCCGGATGATCGCATTGAGCGCCTGCAGGTTTTGCGGCAGGTCATCTACGATCAGGAGCTTGGCACTATTTTCCATAAAATTCTCACCTAGCATCGCGTGTCCCAACCGGCATCATGTTCCCCAAAATTAGCACCCTGCATAGTGTTCAGCCTGTTTTTATCCAACATCAATTCTTACCATACACATGATTGAGGAACAATAGGAGCTCCCGGATTTTAGCCAAAGGCAGCACAAAATCGGGAACCTGGTACTTAAGCGCTTCCCTGGGCATCACGGCCACCTGCGCTTCATCCGGATCCTGCACGACGGTCAAGCCACCGTGCTCCTTGATCTTTTTCAACCCGGCCGCCCCATCGAAATTGGCACCCGTCAGCAGTATCCCGGCCAACTGGTCGCCATAGCTATCGGCGGCCGATTCCATCAGGATATCAATGGAGGGACGTGAAAAATGAACAGGGGGTTCACAGCTTAAGGAAAAGGTGTGGTCGTGCTCGATGGAGAGATGGTAGCCGGCGCTGGCAAAATGCAGGGTGCCCGGGACGATCTCCTCTTTATCCGCTGCTTCCTTTACCGGAATAGCCAGTCTTTGCTGGAACAATTCCGCCAGCCGGCTTTGCCGTTCGTCCGGGATATGCAACAGGGCGATGATAGGCAGGCGGTAACCGGCCGGCAGGGTCGAGAAAATATGCAGCATGGCATCGATCCCGCCCGCAGATGCGCCGACCACCACGGCGTTGATCGTGCGTCCGGAGAGTGACTCGAATGCAGGCTGCGTCATAATTTACGGAACAGCCGCTCGCGCTTGACCAGTGGCTCGAAGCGTTTGGCATACGCAGAAAAGTCGATGCTTTCCTTGCTGCCCAGGCCCAGGAAACCGCGATGGCAGAGCGAGTCGTGAAACAGGCCGAGTGCGCGTTCCTGCAGCTTTTTGTTGAAGTAGATCAGCACATTGCGGCAGGTCACCAGGTGCGTTTCTGAAAATACGGAGTCCGTGGAAAGGCTGTGGTCGGCAAACGTCACGTTCTCGCACAGCGATTTGTCGAACAGTGCCGCATCGTAAGCAGCCGTGTAGTAATCGGACAAGGAGCTTTTACCGCCGGCTTTCTGGTATTTATCCGTGTAGTCGCTCATGCGTTCCAGCGGGAAAACCCCTCGTTTGGCTTTTTCCAGCGACTGCGGGTTGATGTCCGTGGCATAGATGATGGAGCGCTCCAGCAGGCCTTCCTCCTTCAGCAGGATCGCCATGGAATACACCTCCTCGCCGGTGCTGCAGCCCGCGATCCATATCTTCAGGGAGGCGTACGTCCTCAGGAACGGGATGACCTGTTCGCGCAACGACAGGTAATAGGAGGGGTCGCGAAACATCTCGCTGACCGGGATGGTAAGGAACTGCAGCAACTGCATGAAGGTGGCCGAATCGCGCAATACCCTGGACTGCAGTTCAGAGATGCTTTTTATCTTGAGCGAGCGCAATGCCTGCAACACGCGGCGCTTTTGCGAAGCGCCGGTGTAATCCCTGAAGTCGTAGCTGTATTTGAGGAAAATCGCTTCCATCAACAGCCGCAATTCAATGTCGGTATTGTCTTGCGGTGTCATGACGCTATCCACTAGATGCTGTTTGGCATCCACACCCGCAACAGCGAATGCAGGCGCAACAGGTCGATAGGCTTGGCCAGGTAATCGTTGGTGCCGGCACGTAAACATTGCTCCTGGTCGTCCTTCATCGCCTTGGCGGTGATGGCGATGATAGGCAAGCGCTTGAACCGTGGGTCCAGGCGTATACGCCGTGTGGCTTCCAGTCCGTCCATCTCCGGCATCATGATGTCCATCAGCACCAGGTCGATATCGGGAATCGCATCCAGCTGGCTGATGGCTTCCAGCCCGTTACGCGCCACTTCCACCAGGATGCCCTTTTGTTCAAGCGCGCTGGTCAGGGCGAAGATATTGCGCACGTCATCGTCCACCAGCAATATCTTGCGTCCATCGAACACACGCTCGCGGCTACGCACGGTTTTCAGCATGGTCTGGCGTTCGCTGGAAAGCTGCGATTCCACGCTGTGCAGGAACAGCGTCACCTCGTCCAATAGGCGTTCTGGGGAACGCGCGCCCTTGATGATGATGGAGCGCGAATACTTGAGCAGTTCGGATTCCTCCTCGCGCGACAGGTCACGTCCCGTGTACACGATCACCGGCGGGAACGAGCATATCTCCTGGCTGGACATCTGCTGCAGCAGCTCATTGCCCTGCATGTCCGGCAGCTTGAGGTCGATGATCATGCAATCGAAAATGGTGGAACGTAGCAATTCCAGTGCTTCTTCGCCGGTGGCGACTGCAGTGATTTCCACCCCGGTGTCGGAGATCAGCTGGTGCATGCTCTCGCGCTGGCGCTCGTCGTCTTCCACCAGCAGCACGCGCTTGATCTTCTGCGTGAATTTCTCTTCCAGCCGGTGGAATACATTGGTCAGCTCATCCCGCGTCGTCGGCTTGATGGCGTAACCGATGGCGCCGAGGTGCAGTGCAGCCTCGGTGTTGTCGCTGCCGGATACGATATGCACCGGGATATGCCGCGTGCGGGGATTTTCCTTAAGCTGCTGCAACACGCTGAGGCCCGATTGATCCGGCAGGCGCATATCCAGCAGGATAGCGTCAGGCTGGTAATGATCGGCGAATTCCAAGCCGTCTTCTGCGGTATGCGCCACCAGGCAGCGGTACTGCAGTTCATGCGCCAGGTCATACAGGATACGTGCAAATACCTGCTCGTCTTCTATGACCAGTACCGTGCGGCCGTTCGGGGAGATGTCGTCGCGGTCGTCTGCAAACACCGGCCCATTCGGCACATAGTCCGGCGCTTTGGCAACGGCCTCTTTTTCGGCCGGGGCAGGGACGATATGTGCCTGCAAAGTCGAAGTCTGTGAACCCGATG
>JAZKEL010000256.1:0-8597 GCA_040387075.1 Pseudomonadota bacterium | reverse complement strand
TGAAACAATCGCTTTAAAACTGCGTCCCTTGCTGGATACACCTAGCGATAAGCGCTGGTAAGCAAACGTGTAATCAAAACCGGCAGCAAAGAGTTATAGCAGTAAACGACACAGGGATGAATTAACGCCAACGCTGACCAGGTCAGCCTGGTATGTATTAGGAGAGCATGATGAAAGACCAAATTTCAGCGCTGGTGGATGGCGAAATCTCCCCGGAAAACGCCGAGCATATTTTTACCGCAATATCCTCTGGTAGCGAGCTAGGGCAATCCTGGGCGACCTATCATTTAATCGGGGATGCCATGCGCAGCAGCCCGATGTTTAAAGCTGACTTTACTGCGCGCCTTATGCAAAAACTGGAGGCGGAACCTACAGTCCTTGCACCCAAACTTAAAAAAACGTCACGCATCTCTTCTGCCTGGTCAGTCGCTGCCTCGGTGGCTGCGGTGATGTTTGTCGGCTGGATGGTGATGCAGCAACAGGTACAAAATAATTCCGGGTTGAATGGCGTAGAGATCGCCAAAGCCGATATCGATAAAAATATCGACAAAAGTATTTCTTCTGAATATCTCCTGGCGCATCAATCCTATGTACCCAGTAATTCAGCCTATATCCAGCCAGCCGCCTATGCTGAAAGCGCCAAGTAATGCCCCGTCTTTTGCTGGTGTACCTGCTGGCAGCCTTCGCGTTAACCATTCCCTATAGCACTACATTCGCCGCTGACGACGAAGCTTGGCTGATCCTGCAGAAGGCATCCCAGGCCGCCCGGGAGTTGAGCTACCAGGGCGTCTTCATGTACCAGTCGGAAGGTAATGCCAAGTCGGTCCAGATCACCCACATGAATTACGGCCAGGGCGAGTATGCCCGCATGGTGGTGCTGGATGGTACACCCCGAGAAGTCTTGAGCCAGGGCAATGATGTCGTGATATTCAGCCCGAAAAACGAGAAAGTCGTGATAGAGAAGCGGCGCGGGCAGAATATGTTCCCTGCCTTATTGCCAGCCAATATGACCGTGATCAAGTTGAGCTACCAGGCTCGTTTGGGCGATGTCGAGCGTATAGGCGGCCGAGAAGGCCAGGTTGTGTATCTGGAGCCGCGGGATAATTTGCGCTACGGGTATAAATTCTGGGCCGATAAGCAATATGGTCTATTGCTCAAGGCAATGACGGCAAATGAGCGCAAGGAGCCGATGGAGCAAATGGCGTTCAGCCAGCTTACATTGATGAGCGGCCAGAATATGGATTGGTTCCAGCCTAATGTCGACCTGCACAAAACCTACGTGATGGAAGAAACGAATGCTGCTATCACGCCGGCGGATACCGTGCGCTGGACGGTGTCGAAAATACCCACTGGCTATCGCAAGACCGATGAGGTCCAGCGTACCGTGCCGGGAAAATCATCCCCGTTAACGCATATATTGTTTTCCGACGGCCTCGCTTCGGTTTCGCTTTTCATCGAGATGCTGCCAAAAAATGCCCAGCCTAAGAAAGGTCATAGCACTATGGGCGCCACTAACCTATATGCGAATACCATCGACGGTTACCAGATAGTGGTGGTAGGCGAAGTGCCGGAAGCTACCGTAGCGCAGTTCGCTACCGCCGTAACTTTTAAAAAATAGGCAGTGCCAAGAGAACCTGCTATCGGTGCCAATGTCGATAGCGATGTAGCAATACATTTGTGTCGTACGTACCTTTCTGAACTGATCAATAAGCATTGCCAATGCCTTCAAATTTAAGCATGGATGGTTCGTAAGGTATTGGTAAGCGGCACGTTTTATAGTTTATTTCTGTGATTAACTAAGATGGATGGGGAAATTTACATGTTTAAAAGAATGTTCGCTATTTCAGTGATGATGCTCGCATTCGCTGGAAATGCATTTTCCAAAGATTTGCCTGACTTTACCGAGCTTGCAGAAAAACAGGGTGCATCTGTTGTCAATATTAGTGTCACCCAGGTAGTGCAAGGCAATGCCGGCGGATCGCCGTTTCAAGGCATGCCGGACGACGAGGCTCTTGGTGAGCTATTCCGCCGCTTCGGCATTCCCAATATGCCTGGCATGCCGGGCGGAGGCCAGGCGCCGCAGCAGGATTACAAGTCGCAGTCCCTGGGATCTGGTTTTATCATTAGCGCCGACGGTTACATCATGACCAATGCCCACGTAGTGAAGGACGCGGATGAAGTCATCGTCAAGCTTTTCGACAAGCGTGAATTCAAGGCCAAGATCATCGGCTTCGATCGCCGCACCGACGTGGCGCTCATCAAGATCGACGCCAGCGGTTTGCCTAAAGTAACCATTGGTGATCCAACCGCCCTGAAAGTAGGCGAATGGGTAGCCGCCATCGGTTCGCCGTTCGGCCTTGAAAACACCATGACCGCCGGCATAGTCAGCGCCAAAGGGCGTGCGTTGCCGATGGAGAATTTCGTGCCATTTATCCAGACCGATGTGGCCATCAATCCCGGTAATTCCGGCGGTCCATTGTTCAACCTGAAAGGCGAAGTAGTCGGCATCAATTCGCAGATATATAGCCGTAGCGGTGGGTACATGGGGCTTTCATTCGCCATCCCGATCGATGTTGCGCTTGAGATATCGAACCAGCTTAAATCGTCCGGCAAGATCACGCGCGGCTGGCTCGGTATCGGAATCCAGGAGATTACCAAGGAACTGGCGGATTCGTTCGGCATGAAAAACACCAATGGCGCCCTGGTGGCCGGCGTGGAAAAAGGCAGCCCGGCGGAGAAGGGCGGGCTGGAGGCCGGGGATGTGATCGTCAAGTTCGATAACAAACCTATTGTGGTGTCTTCCGACCTGCCGCGGATTGTGGCGGCAACCAGGCCCAATAAGGAAGTGCCGGTGGATGTCCTGCGTAAAGGCGCCATGCGTACTTTGAATGTCTCTATTGGTGAAATGCCTGCAGACAAGGATGAAGCCGCGCCTGCTAAAAACCAGCCTAAGCCCGAGGTGAATCGCATCGGCCTGCTGTTGAAAGACCTGACGCCCCAGCAAAAGCGGAAGCTGAACGGTAAAAATGGCTTGCTGGTGCTTGATGCCCAAGGCGTGGCAGCGCAAGCCGGGCTTCGTCGTGGCGACATCGTATTAGGCGTTAATAACACCGAGGCGCAGAGTGTCGATCAGTTCAACAAGCTGATTGCGGCAACGCCTGGTGGAAAAACGGTCGCCTTGCTGGTATTACGCGGGGAAAGCACGCTGTACGTGCCTGTGAAGATCGCGAATAAATAACGTCAAATAATGCGAACAGTGCCTAATTGCTGTAAAATTAGGCACTGTTAACAAGTTTAAAGGGCGCTTCGGCGCCCTTAATGCTGGCTGCGCTCCGGCGCTTATATTGCTAGCTGGGGCAGACTCTTTATCGGTTGCGCTTTAACGACCATCTTGATGCCTAGCGCTTCTCTTATTTGAAGGCGCACTCCAGTTGGCTAATCACTGAATGTATATGAAAAATATCCGTAACTTCTCCATTATCGCCCACATCGATCACGGCAAATCAACACTGGCGGACCGCATCATCCAGTTGTGCGGCGGCCTGTCGGACAGGGAAATGGAATCCCAGGTATTGGATTCCATGGATATCGAGCGTGAGCGCGGTATCACCATCAAGGCGCAAACCGCTGCCCTGCAATACAAGGCCGTAGATGGCCAGTTATACCAATTGAACCTGATCGACACGCCCGGCCACGTCGATTTCTCGTATGAAGTCAGCCGCTCGCTGTCCGCCTGTGAAGGCGCGTTGCTGGTGGTAGATGCCAGCCAGGGCGTAGAGGCACAAAGCGTGGCTAACTGTTACACCGCGCTGGACCTGGGTGTTGAAGTGACTGCAGTACTCAATAAAATCGATTTGCCCTCTGCCGACCCGGATCGCGTGATCCAGGAAATCGAGGATGTGATCGGTATAGAAGCAACGGATGCTGTGCGCTGCTCTGCCAAGACCGGTGAAGGTGTTCGTGATGTGCTAGAGGCTGTTGTGGCTCGGGTGCCCGCGCCCAAAGGCGACGCGACCAAGCCGCTTAAAGCGTTGATCATCGACTCCTGGTTCGATAATTACGTCGGTGTGGTCATGCTGGTGCGGGTTGTGGACGGATCCTTAAAGCCCAAGGACAAGATACGCTTGATGGCGACCGGTGCCGTGCATCTGTGCGAGCAGGTCGGCGTATTCACGCCTAAGTCCCTGCAGAAGACATCCTTATCCGCAGGCGAGGTGGGTTTCATCATTGCCGGCATTAAGGAGTTGGCCAATGCCAAGGTGGGCGATACCGTCACGCTGTTCGACAAGCCTGCATCGGAAGCATTGCCTGGTTTCAAGGAAGTGAAGCCGCAGGTGTTCGCCGGTCTTTACCCGGTCGAGTCCAACCAGTTCGATGCCATGCGCAGTGCGCTGGAGAAATTGCAGCTCAACGATGCGTCGCTGATGTTCGAGCCGGAGAACTCCACCGCATTGGGCTTCGGCTTCCGCTGCGGTTTCCTGGGTTTGCTGCACATGGAGATCGTGCAGGAGCGCCTGGAACGCGAATACGACATGGACCTGATCACCACTGCGCCAACCGTGGTATACGAACTATTGCTCAAGTCAGGCGATGTGGTGCAGATCGAGAACCCGTCGCGCTTGCCAGAGCCATCGCGCGTCGAGGAGATACGCGAGCCCGTGATCACCATCAATTTGTTGATGCCGCAGGATTATGTGGGTCCGGTCATGACCCTGTGTAACACCAAGCGGGGCATACAGAAAAACATGCAGTACATGGGGCGGCAGGTCATGCTCAGCTACGAGATGCCACTTAATGAAGTGGTGCTGGATTTCTTCGATAAACTGAAGTCGGTGTCGCGCGGCTACGCTTCCATGGATTACGAGTTCCTAGAATTCCGTGCCGCCGACCTGGTGAAGCTGGACATCATGGTCAACGGCGACCGTGTGGATGCACTGTCCATGATTGTGCACCGAGACAATAGTGTATATCGTGGGCGCGAAGTCGCTGCCAAGATGCGTGAGCTTATTCCCCGCCAGATGTTCGATGTGGCTATCCAGGCATCCATCGGCGCCAATATCATCGCGCGCGAAACCGTGAAAGCAATGCGTAAGAATGTGCTGGCAAAGTGTTATGGTGGCGATATCTCGCGTAAACGCAAGCTGCTTGAAAAGCAAAAAGAAGGCAAAAAACGCATGAAACAGGTGGGCAATGTGGAGATTCCACAAGAAGCATTCCTGGCTATTTTGAGAGTCGAAGACAAGTAATTTAACTCGTATCACGCTAAATAATTCGAAGCGAAACGGACGGCCAATCGTAAACTGGTCAATCAATCGTAAGCTTAATCAAGGTTCAACCAAAAAGGTAAGCCATATGGATAAAGGTGTATGTAAATGATGTTCGCATTGTTCATGATCATCGTGCTGGCGATCACTGGCGCCATCTGGCTGCTGGATATTGCCGTGCTTCGCAGAAGGCGCGCGGCAGGTGTCCCCGATCCAATACTGGTGGAATATTCCAAAAGTTTCTTCCCGGTCATCCTGGTGGTGTTCCTGATACGTTCGTTTGTCGTCGAGCCGTTCAAGATTCCTTCCGGCTCCATGATGCCGACGTTGCTGGCAGGCGATTTTATCCTGGTGAATAAATTTACCTATGGACTGCGTGTGCCTATCCTCAATAAAACCTTCATAGAAGTCAGTGCGCCAAAACGTGGTGATGTCTTTGTGTTCCATTATCCACCTGACCCGTCTATCGATTACATCAAGCGTGTGGTGGGTGTGCCGGGCGACAAGCTGGTGTACAGGAATAAGGAATTGTTCATCAATGGACAAAAAGTGGATGAAGCATTCCAGGCAGATTACGAGTACCCGGTCTCTGGCTTGAATATGGTGTATGCCAAGCGTTACCAGGAGCAGCTTGGTGATGTGAAGCACGATATCCTGATTGACGACAACAGCGGTACCAAGGATGTGGAGCTTGAAGTGCCGCCAGGCCAGTACTTCGCCATGGGCGACAATCGCGACAATAGCAAGGACAGCCGCTATTGGGGGTTTGTGCCGGAAGCCAACCTGGTGGGTAAAGCGTTTTTTATCTGGTTTAATTTCGACCAGCCCGGCAGGATTGGTACTAAAATCAAATAGCGTGAATGGTTAACTTAAAGGGGATGAGCATGCGTAAACAACAGGGAATGAGCTTTCTTGGTTTAGTGATTATTCTTGCTGCAGTGCTGTCGGTAGTGCTTGCGGGCATTAAGGTTGTCCCGGCATACATCGAATTCATGTCCGTTAAGAAGGTGATGAAAAAAATTGCCAACGAGCCTAATTTGAAGGATATGACCAAAAAAGAAATTGCGGATGAGTTCGACAGGGGTGCCAATATTGATTACATCACCGTCGTCACCGGCAAAGACATTGAGTTTTCCGCTGATGAAAATGGGAAGCCAGTGGCAACTATCGAGTATCAGGTGGTGAAGCCACTTATGGGCAACCTGAGTGCCTTGATGGACTTCAAGGCCACTACGGCCAAGTAGCAGCTTCTTAGATACGGATGTCACAGACTGGACTTGCCCGGCTATTAGGCCATGATTTCAAGAATGAATCCTTGCTGGTTCAGGCGCTTACGCATCGCAGTCATGGCAGCCTGAATAACGAACGACTCGAATTCCTGGGCGATGGGGTGCTGAATTTCATCATTGCCAACCAGCTTTACCATCGTTTTCCCAAGTTGCCTGAAGGGGATTTGAGCCGACTGCGTGCGCACTTGGTCAAGGAGCCGACCCTGAGTTCAATTTCACTTAGCCTGAATATCGGCGATGCCCTCCGGCTGGGGGAGGGGGAGCTCAAAAGCGGCGGATGGCGCCGGCCGTCTGTATTGGCAGATGCCCTGGAAGCCATTGTGGGTGCGGTGTTCCTGGATGCCGGATTCGATGCTGCAGAAACACTGGTAGCCCGTTTATTCAACGATCTCTTAAACCAGATAGACCCCAAATCCATAGGCAAGGATCCAAAATCATTGTTGCAGGAATACCTGCAAAGTAAAAAACTAGATATTCCCGAATATAAAGTGCTCGCCATAGAAGGCGAGGCGCATTGCCAAAGCTTCCAGGTGGAGTGCACTATCCAAAAATTAAACATTACCACGCAGGGTGAAGGCACCAGCCGCCGTGTGGCAGAGCAACAGGCTGCCGAAGCTGCTTATCAACTTATCCTGGGCAGCAGCAGGGATAAACCGCAGGATCAGCATCCAGCTAAATAAATCGAGTAAATAATGAGTAATACATCCAGTATGAACAGCGATTTTCGCTGTGGCACCATCGCCATAGTCGGGCGCCCGAATGTAGGTAAATCTACATTGCTCAACCATATCCTGGGCCAGAAACTCAGCATAACTTCACGCAAAGCGCAAACGACGCGGCACCGCCTGCTCGGGATACACACGACGGACGATACCCAGTTCCTGTTCGTGGATACGCCCGGCTTCCAGCAGAAGCACGTGAATGCGCTTAACCGCAGCCTGAACAAGACGGTGACCCAGGTGCTGACCGAGGTCGATGTGGTCCTGTTCGTCATTGAACCTATGCATCTTGGTGAAGCCGACCGGCTGGTGCTCAAGATGTTGCCGCAGAATAAACCGGTGTTGCTGGTAGTGAATAAAGCCGACCTGATGGGCGATAAGGGTAACCTGTTGCCGCTGATCCAGGATTTCGATACTGAATTCCCGTTCTCCGCCATCGTGCCGGTGAGTGCAAAGAAAAACCTCTATCTCGACGAACTTCTGCTGGCCATCCGCGAGCGTCTTCCCTTGCAAGCCGCCATCTACGGCGAAGATGAGCTGACCGATAAAAACGAACGCTTCCTGGCGGCGGAGTTGCTGCGTGAGAAAGCCTTCCGTTTCCTTGGCGATGAAGTGCCGTACGGCATTGCCGTGGAAATCGAGAAATTCGAGATCGAGGGCAAACTGCGCCGTATCCATGCTGCCTTCATCGTCGATAAGGAAAGCCAGAAGCCCATGCTGATCGGCAAGGGTGGCGAAAAGCTCAAGCAGATATCCACAGAAGCGCGCCAGGACATGGAGAAATTGTTCGGCGGCAAGGTGTGGCTGGAGACCTGGGTCAAAGTCAAAGGCGGGTGGGCGGATGACGAGCGCGCCCTCAAAAGCTTAGGATATTAAGCGCGCTTGCAGCATCGAACGTGCACGGCGTTGAACTCGCTTGCCGTACTAATGTGTACTGTCTGCGCTCGTTCGCCTTGTTCACATTCGATGCTGCAAGCGCGTAGAATTTTATAGATCTGCTGATTTTATAGCCTTCATAATGGCAACCTCAACCATCAATCGCCAGGACAACCAGCCCGTCTACGTGCTGCATACCTATGCTTTCAAGGAAACCAGCCTGGTGGTCGAGTTGTTTACGCGCGATTTCGGTCGGGTGGCAGCTGTGGCGAAAGGCGCCAGGCGGCCGCGTTCGGCCATGCGCGGCATGCTGCAGGCCTTCCAGCCTTTACTGGGCGCATGGTCGGGCAAGCTGGAATTGAAGACGCTACATAGCCTGGACTGGGGTTCCGGCTTGCTGGTCCTGCAAGGCGAGGCCCTGATGTGCGGGTTTTACCTCAATGAATTGC
>JAZKEL010000255.1:0-1800 GCA_040387075.1 Pseudomonadota bacterium | reverse complement strand
TCAGCAGCAGCGGCAGGAATGCCAGCGGCAGCAGCCATAGAACCCAGGGGGTGGTGAAACTCAGTGAGGTAATAAAACTCATGCAGCCACGCCCATCAGTTCGTTCTGGCTACATAGCCGTCGCTACCTGCCGAGCCTGCATTGACCAAGGTATCCGGTACCAGGCCACGCTCGCAGTCGCGGCAATGACGGCAGAATTTGTGCAGCCAGGCGATGGAATCAGGCTGGTGTCGTACTCCGGATCCGTCATCGGCATCGGAATTGAAAAACACCTGGTGCGATAAGGCGAAGAAGCGGTCGATTTCGTCTTTGATGGGCAGGAACTTCGGTTTTTTACTGAAGAACGCGTCCAGGTTGTCGCTGAATACACTATAGCCGGCGGTCAGGTTAAACGCTTCGTGTACCTTGCTGACCGCGTGTTGCAATCCCTCCGGACTTTGCGGCGCTTTACGTATGGCACGATACGCCTTTGCAAATGGCCGCCCCATCAACGGCAACCAGGCATGCATACCCAATATGTAAAGCAGGCCCAGCAAGCTGGCTGCCAAAATCACGGCCAATATTTTCAGGCGCAGCTTCTCTCGATCGGCAACCAGCAACAATGGCCCGCGCAAGGGGCTCATGTCGTTCTCGATCTTCACCGCGCCGAAGGTGGCGATGGGTGAAATGCGGAATCCCCAGCTTGGAATGCGGTATTGCACGATTTTGGTTTTACCGGTCTTGCTATCGGTAATGCTGAATTTGATGCGCTCTGCCGGCAGTATGGCAGGCTTAGCGACGACGCTATTGGTGAACACCTGGTAGGCCAGGTATAACGTGTAGATGGTGCTGTCGCCGTTATCCAGCGCTTCATGGCGTATCCTGCACAGCTCGATACCGGATACCTGGCCTTTGTAACGGTGTTCATACCCGATAATAGGTAATGAGGTCAGCTGCATCGCATACGGTTTTTTTACTTCCAGCGTGACTGTGCGGTCGAGTATGTCGCCGACTGTGTAACCGACATCGCGCTGCGGCTCGATGATGCTCATCCTCACCGCTGCATCGTCTATGGCCGGTGCAGCACCGTCGTCGTTGGCGAACGATGGGGATGATGCCAACATGATCGATGTGGCTGCAAGTGCAAAAAGGTAAGGGAAAAGGCGAATGCTAGGGTTCATGCTCAGGCTGCCACAAATTGGTGAAAATAATCGGTCAGGTCGTCCGCATCGAACTCGTCTTCGACAAAGAACGGCGGCATGTCGTAATGCATAAATAAGGCTTGGATGGCTGCACGGCGGTCTTCAAAGCTCTGCACGATGCGCTCGCGCAAATGCTTGCGCAGGAACAGGGTGCGCTTTTCGCCGGATTCGGCATCGGTCACGCTGGCAATGCCGAACTCCGGCAGGTTCCTGTATTCCGACGAATCCCAAAGCACCATCGGCACGATGTGGTGGCGCATCATGAGCGCTAGCGCGTCTTTCAGCTCATCCAGCGGCATATGGAAATCGGAGATCAGGAAAATCAGCGAGCGTTCGCGTGGCAGGTAGCGGTTCACTTCCCGCAGTCCATTGCCGCCCACATGGTCGGGATGGAAGCTTTTCAGGCGGTCGATGATTTCCAGCGCATGGTGGGGGCGGTAGGACGCTGTCGCCAGCCAGTCTTCGCGTACCTTGTCGTCGAACCCGATAAAACCGAACGGGTCGCTATTGTGCGTGACCGACATGGCAATGGATTCAGCGATACGGGCAGCCAGTTCTATCTTACGGTGGCTGCCGCCGAAATTCATGGAGCCGGATAAGTCGGTAATGGCGAATACCG
>JAZKEL010000254.1:0-1747 GCA_040387075.1 Pseudomonadota bacterium | reverse complement strand
ATTTTGCCGGCCATGACCGAGCAGGAAGCCATCGAGTCGGCTGCTATCCAGTCGCTTAATGGCGCTTACCGTATCGAAAACTGGGGTCGCAGGCCGTTTCGTTCGCCGCATCACACGGCATCGGGCGTAGCATTGGTTGGCGGCGGCAGCGTTCCAAGGCCGGGCGAGATATCGCTCGCCCATCATGGTGTGCTGTTCCTGGACGAGTTGCCCGAATTTGACAGGAAAGTGCTGGAAGTCTTGCGTGAGCCATTGGAGTCCGGGCATATCACCATTTCGCGTGCCGCCCGCCAGGCCGATTTTCCTGCCAATTTCCAGTTGCTGGCGGCCATGAATCCTTGCCCGTGCGGATATCTGGGGCACCACAACAATAAATGCAGGTGTACGCCGGACCAGGTGAAGCGGTATAAGGCAAAAATTTCAGGCCCCTTGCTGGATCGGATCGACCTGCATATTGAAGTCGCTGCCCTTAAGGATGAGGAACTGACTGCTGCGGCATCCGGCGAAAGCAGCGCCAGCATCCGCGCCCGTGTCGAACGTGCACGCGAATTGCAGTTGCAGCGCCAGGGCAAAGCCAACTACCTGCTGACCAGTAAAGAGGTCGATCAATATTGTCATGTAGATGAAGCGGGCTTGAATCTGCTGAAACAGGCTATCACCCGGCTTGGCCTCTCTGCGCGTGCCTATCACCGTATTTTAAAAGTCGCCCGTTCCATCGCCGACCTTGCCCAGCAGGAGCGCATCAGCACGGCGCATATCGCTGAAGCCGTGCAGTATCGGCGCTATGAGGTGTAATGTCATGCACCATAGGCTAGCCATTGTCGATCGCTAACTGGCAAGATGAAAAGCGTTCTGCATACCTATATAAGGTAATGGCGCGTGCAGATAAAAACGGTGAGCGGCGACGGCTATTTACGAAGCTGGCAGAAGAGGCAGAAGTACAAGCTGCCATCTGGAAACAAGGGTTGCCGCTGGCTGGCAAGGTAGATGAATACCAGCCTGAACTGCGTACACGCATCGTCGCTTTCTTGATCTGCATAGTGGGTGCCCATCGTATCAAGCCGGTGCTTGCCGCGAGCAAAATACGCGGCCTGTCTATTTATAAAGACTCTTCAACTAAACCTGTGCAAAGCCTGAATCGTAAGCAAGGAATCCACGCCACGCCTACTTCGGTAGAGGAAGTGGGCGCCAGTCACCGTGGCGGCGGGAATAGCGGCGGCTTACGGGCGGCAGTATTTGGTGTGAATGATGGACTGGTTTCCATTGCCTGCCTGATGATGGGAGTAGCAGGCGCTGCCATCAGTAATGGAGCAATCTTGGTAACTGGCATTGCCGGCTTATTGGCAGGAGCCTTTTCCATGGCGGCGGGTGAATATATCTCCATGCGGTCCCAGCGGGAAATGTTCGAATACCAGATAGGGCTGGAACGTGCTGAACTGGCTGAATATCCGGAGCAGGAAGCGGCAGAATTGACGCTGATCTACCAGGCAAGAGGGATGCATGCGGATGAAGCAGAATCGCTGGCGCAGCGAATGATCGCAGATCCTGTATTGGGCTTGGACACGCTGGCGCGCGAAGAGCTAGGGTTGAACCCGGATGACCTGGGTTCGCCATGGGTAGCTGCAGCATCCTCTTTCCTGGCCTTTTTATGCGGGGGATTGATACCCCTGCTGCCATTTCTAGCCTCCACTTTATTCAAACTTGTGGGTATCGAGCTCGAGCGCTTCGAGGTCGCTGATACCAAAAT
>JAZKEL010000253.1:2009-9605 GCA_040387075.1 Pseudomonadota bacterium | reverse complement strand
GGCCCTTGATTGGCCTGGATGGGTGCAGGATTACTGCTGCGGCATACACGGCACCGGCGAGGGGGCCACGTCCAGCCTCATCAACCCCGCAGATTAGCAATGCATCGTCAGCAACCATTTTCACCCTTGAAGATAAGTTTATCCTTGAAGTTAGGTTTACACAGGTAGATTAGGTTTACACAGGCAGATAAGACAATATGACCTGGGCTGCTTTTTCATCGGTATTCTGGCGCAGCGATTCATGGATACGCGTAAATTCCTGGCGTATGTCTGCAAGCAAGGCCTTATCGCTCGCCATTGCCAGGGTAGCTTCTGACAGCTTCTCAGGCGTGGCGTCCTTTTGCAATAGCTCAGGTACGACAAAACGGTTTGCCAGGACATTCGGCAACCCCACGTACGGCAGGTAATTCATGCGCTTCAATATTTGCCAGCTGAGCCATGGCATGCGGTAGGTTATCACCATGGGTTTTTTCAGCAAAGCTGCTTCCAGGGTCGCAGTACCGGACGCCACTATCACGACATCGGCAGCTTCCATGGCCATATGGGCATGGCCGAATAATATCTGGATAGGCAGTGGTACCTCGCTGTCGCCGTTCTCATTCAGCGTGTGATCCTGGTTGGCATAAATAGCCTGCTCGAAAATATCGCGGGTTTCCCGCGTAATCAACGGCTCCAGGAACTGCACTTCAGGCTGGGTCTCGACTATCTTCTTGGCCGTTTTAACGAACAAATCGGCCAGTTGCCTGACTTCGCTCTGCCGGCTTCCCGGCAACATGGCGACGATCAACTTGTCCGACTTCAGCTTTAAATTATCACGCGCGGCGGTGACATCCGGCTGCAACGGCAATATATCGGCCAATGGATGGCCGACGTAGGTAACGGGGACATTCGCCTGCTGGTATATCAAAGGCTCGAAAGGAAACAAGGCCAGCATGTGGGAAACAGCGCGGCGTATTTTACCGATCCGGCCTTTACGCCACGCCCATATCGAGGGACTGACGTAGTGGATGGTTTTGATGCCCTTGCGTTTCAGTTTGCGCTCCACCACAAAATTGAAATCGGGCGCATCGATGCCGATAAACACATCGGGAGGGTTGGCGACGAAATGGCGGATGAGCTGCTTACGTATGCTGAGCAGACCTGGCAAGTGCCTGAGCACCTCGACATAGCCGCGTACCGACAGGCGCTCCATGGGGAATAGTGATATGGCGCCCTCGCCTATCATTTTGGGGCCGGCGATGCCGACGAACTGGAGATCGGGCCTGTGCTTTTTCAAGGCACGGATAAGGTGGCTGCCGAGTAAATCGCCGGACGCTTCTCCGGCTATGATGCCGATGGTGGGCATGCTTTCAGTATCCTAGCGAACGATGCCGCGGGTTGAATTATTCAGGAATTCCAGTAAAACAGATAGCTCAGGGCAGTCAGCAAGTTGCTTGCCAAGCTCGAGCTTGGCTTCATCCAGAGTCAGGCTTTTACGGTAGAGGGTCTTATAGGCGCGCTTGATGTTGAGTATGGCGTCTGCTGAAAATCCACGGCGTTTAAGGCCTTCGGAGTTGATGCCGTGTGGCTTGGCATCATACCCTGCCGCAGTCACGTACGGCGGGATGTCCTTGAACACTACCGTATTGACCGCCGTAATCACATGCGCCCCGATTTTGCAGAACTGGTGCACCAGTGTAAATCCGCCCAGGATTGCATGGTCATGCATATCCACATGCCCGGCCAGGGACGAATTATTCGCCAGGATGGTATGGTTGCCGACATTGCAGTCGTGTGCGATGTGCACGTATGCCATCACCCAGTTGTTGTCGCCTATGCTGGTCACGCCTTTGTCCTGCACGGTACCGCGGTTGAACGTGCAGAATTCACGGATGGTATTGCTGTTACCGATCTCCAGGCGGGTAGGTTCCCCTGCGTATTTCTTGTCTTGTGGCGCTTCGCCCAGGGATGAAAACTGGAATATCTGGTTATCCCTGCCGATGGCGGTATGGCCGTTAATGACGACATGCGAACCGATCCGGGTGCCGCCGGCGATGCTTACGTCACCGCCGATAATGGAATAAGCGCCGATTTCAACGCTGGAATCTAACTGGGCTCTTGCATCGACGATGGCAGTCGGGTGAATACGAGGTTGCGTCATTACTTATTCTTTATCGATCGCTTTAAGGATACACATCATTTCGGCTTCCGCCACGACTACGTCATCCACCAGGGCTTGGCCGGAGTATTTCCAGATCCCACGCAGGATACGGTCTATCTTTACTTTCAAAATCAGCTGGTCGCCCGGCGACACGGGCTTTTTGAAACGTGCGCTGTCTATGCCAGCGAAATAATATACCGACTCATCATTGGGTTTGGTATCCATGGTCTTGAAGGAGAGGATGGCTGCTGCCTGCGCCATCGCCTCAACGATCAATACCCCCGGCATGACGGGGTGGTAGGAAAAATGGCCGGGAAAATAAGGCTCGTTCATGCTGACGTTTTTCACCGCCACGATCTCTTTACCGAGTTCCAGTGAGAGCACCCGGTCGACCAGCAGGAATGGATAGCGGTGCGGCAGGTAGTTCAGTATTTCATGGATATCCATGCTGGTCGATGCATCACTCATGCTTGTCTCAATTCTCTAGTCTGTTATGTTCTTTTGACGGCAAGGCGCCCAGTGCTTTTTCCAACATTTTTTCCAGGGTTTTGACACGCTCGGATAAATCGGTCAAACGCCGCACATTCACTGCGGTTTTAAGCCAGTCTTCATGTGTCTGGAATGGCATCAGGGCTGTATAGGTATCCGCTTTACTCAATGAGCGCGTAATCATGGTGCCCGGTGAGACGGTGACACCGTCTGCAATCTCAAGATGCCCCAGTATCATGGCTGCGCCACCGATCCTGCAGTGCTTGCCGACCACTGCGCTGCCTGCAATGCCCACACATCCGGCAATCACGGTGTGCGCACCTATGCGGCAGTTATGGCCGATCTGTATCAGGTTGTCCAGCTTGACGCCTTCCTCGATGATCGTGTCATCGAGCGCGCCTCGATCAATGGCGGTGTTGGCGCCGATGGAGACATCGTCACCTACCAGCACACGGCCGACCTGGGGAATCCGCACCCAGCGGCCATTATCGTTGGCAAATCCAAATCCGTCCGCACCGATCACTGTGCCAGCGGCTATCGTGCATCGATTGCCTATTACGCAGTCATGATAAACAACCACATTGCTTTCCAGGATGGTATCTGCGCCAATCGCCACTCCATCCAACAGCATGCATCCAGCACCTATTACAACATTCTCACCCAGGTGGACATTCTTGCCGATCACGCTGTTCGCCATCACAGTACAGGAATCCGGGATGTGTGCCGAGGGATCAATCACCGCACTGCCAGCCACTCCCTTTAGAATGACAGGTCTTGGATTAAGCAACTCCGAAACCTTGGCAAAATAGGCATAGGGATTGTCCGTTACGATGCTCGGCAGGTCTGTATTATCGCGGTAAGCATCGGCAAGGATAACGGCGCTCGCCCGCGTACCGCTTAACAATGATAGATACTTGGAGTCGGTGATGAAGCTGATATGTCCGGCTTGGGCATTGGCCAGGGATGACACCCTGGAAATGGCGGTATCATTGCCGCGAACGAGCTCACCACCTAGCTTGGATACAATTTCCTGTAAGGAAAATAGTACGCTCATCCGTCTATAAATCGCTCAGGCTTACCGCTTACTTATTTCTTACCCAATGCTTTTAATACCTTGTCGGTGATATCGACCTTAGGGCTGTAGAAGCCTACTGGCCCGAACAATACGAGATCGTAGCTTTCTGCACCCGCAATCGATGTCACCGCTTTATTGATACGGTCTTCAAACGCCTTGAACTCATCATTCTTGCGCAGGTTCAAGTCTTCATTGAATTCACGTTGCTTGCGCTGGAATTCCAGTTTTGAATTCGAGATATCACGTTCCTTATTGCGACGGTCCGCTTCGGCGATGGTCAGGCCATCCTTCTCAAGCGAAGCTTCGGCATCCTTGATCTGTTTGGCCAGTCTTTCCAGTTCCTGGCGGCGCGGGATGATCTCTTTTTCGAGCTTCTTGTTGATCTCGATGACCTGTGGCGCTTCCTGCAGGATACGGTCCATGACCACATAACCGATCTTGGTCTCGGCATTTGCGCTCATAGCACCGACCAGCAGACTACCTACAAATAAGCTTTTCAATAATTTATTCAATTCATATCTCCTGACAAACATCTAAATTAAAATTGTGACCCAAGTTGGAACTGCAGTATTTGTGTCCTATCTTTATACTGTATTCCATTCCTGACTTCGTCTTTAGGATTCAGTGCCTTGGCCAACACTAGCTTGATAGGCCCAAACGGCGAATACCAGCTAATACCGAGGCCGGTTGAATAGCGTAAATCTTCCGCATTGATGGAGTCATTGGCCGCGTATACAGACCCGGCATCAAAGAAGGTACTGAGACGCAATTGTTTATTATCTTTCAGGCCAGGTATAGGAAAGTACAACTCCGCATTTCCGAGCAGTCGTTTAGTACCGCCGACTGCAAAATCGTTGCCCGATGTCGGGTCAACGTCACGAGGGCCGATTGCACTTGTCTGATAGCCACGTACAGAGTTTACACCACCGACATAGAAATTCTTGAAGAATGGGTAATCTTTACTTCCGTAGGTGTCGCCATAGCCGATTTCACCGTTGAGCATGAAGGTAAAGGTCTTATTCAGCTCTTTGTACCAGGAATTTTTGAACTCCAGTTTGTAATACTGCAGATCCAGCCCAGGCAAGCCGATTTCTGCAGTCGCTCTCTGCAACACGCCATTGTTGGGGAACAGCACATTGTCGCGGGTATCATGCGTCCAGCCCAGGTTCAGCATCAGGGACGTGTTCTCGCAGCCCAGGGTATTCGCACTGCCGCAGTACAGTTTGTACCTGGCAGGACTGTCGGACTGCAGGTCCACAGAGGTGTAATCGAAGGTTAAACCTGCGTTGACGGCATCCCGCTCGTTCAGCGGCATACCGAAATTCACGCCGACCCCATAAGAAGAGGTCTTATAGGAGCCGGTATTCAGATACGATGTGTCCACGTCGCGGCGATAGACGTTGAAACCTCGACTGATGCCGTCCGGCGTGAAGTAAGGATCGGTATAGGACAGTGAGTAGATGGTGTTGATACGGCCGGTATTGACTTGTGCGGCCACGCGGTTACCCGTCCCCAGGAAGTTGTTCTGGTTCACCGTCACACCCAATACCACCCCTTCCGCACTGGACAAGCCGGCACCGAACATAATACTGCCGGTGGATTTTTCAGTTACGTTGACGTTCAGGTCGACCTGGTCAGTGGTACCAGGCACAGCCGGTGTCTCTACGTTGACGTCGGAAAAGAATTGCAGGCGCTCTAGGCGCTGCTTGGAGCGTGCGATCTTATCCGCGCCATACCATGCAGACTCCATCTGCCGCATTTCACGTCGCAGTACTTCGTCGCGCGTGCGGGTATTGCCTGTCAGGTTGATACGCCGTATGTAGACACGACGGCCCGGATCCACCATGAACGTGAATGCGACCGTGTGCTTGTCCTTATCGACCTCCGGCACCGCGTTTACATTGGAGAATGCATAGCCATCATTGCCGAGCTTGTCGCCGATCGCCTTACTGGATTCCGTGATCTTCTGGCGGCTGAATACTTCGCCGGCATTCATGGTGATCAGTTTACGCACTTCGTCTTCAGGGATAATCGTATCGCCGGCCACCTTGACATCGGTGACCATGTATTTTTCACCCTCGGTAATGTTCACGGTGATATAGATATCGCGCTTATCCGGAGTGATGGAGACCTGGGTCGAATCGATATTGAATTCCAGGTAACCCTGGTTCATATAGAAAGACTTTAATGCTTCGAGATCGGCCGTCAGCTTCTGTTTGGAATACTGGTCGTTCTTGCTCCACCAGGTCATCCAGTCAGGCGTGGTCAGCTTGAACTGGTCACGCAGCTGTTGCGATGTATAGGCCTGGTTGCCGACGATATTGATATTGCGGATCTTGGAAATGGCCCCTTCTTCGATATCGAAGCGAATGGCGACACGATTACGCTCCAGCGGACTGACAGAGGTTTTAACACTAGCACCGTATTTACCCTGGGATAAATACTGGCGTTTGACTTCCTGCTCTGCCCTGTCCAGCATGGATTTATCAAAAATGAGGCCTTCGGCCAGGCCTATCTGTTTCAGGCCTTCTTTCATCTTGTCGCTGGGAAAGGATTTATTGCCGCTGAAATTGATCTGTGCGATGGCCGCACGTTCCTGCAAGGTGACGACCAGCACATTCTGCTCTGCCTCGATACGTACATCCTTGAAAAAGCCGGTGCCATACAGGGATTTGATAGCCTGGGTGGCTTTTTCATCGTCCATGGTATCGCCGACTTTGACTGGCAGGTAATTGAATATGGTGCCGGCTTCCGTGCGCTGCAGGCCTTCTACACGGATATCCTTGACGACAAACGGCTCCATTGCCATCACCGAGCTTGTGAAAGAACCAGCGAAAACGGTGATTAACATCAGCACGGTGCGCCTGAGATAGACACTCAGGTTAATCTTAAAAATCATTAGGCTCAGCCTGTTATTAATCGATTGAAATCGTTGTATAAGGCGCAGGTCATCAGCAACCCGAGCAATGCCATACCGACACGTTGTCCAATTTCCATGACCCTATCGGAAACCGGGCTCCCCTTTAAAATTTCAACGACATAATACAACAAATGGCCGCCATCTAATACCGGAATAGGCAGCAAATTGAGTATCCCAAGACTGATACTCACCAATGCCAGGAAGCCGATAAACGCCTTCCAGCCGATATGGGCAGTTTGCCCGGCATAACTGGCAATGGTGACGGGCCCGCTCATGCCGCGCCATGAAACCTGCCCGGTAATCATGCTCCCCATCATTTTCAAGCTAAAAATAGACGTATCCCATGTTTTCCTCGCGGCTTTTTCGATAGCCAATAAAGGCGAGTATTTAACTTCGACCAAAATCCGGTCAAGCTCACTTTTCTCCATGTGGTAAGCAGCGCCTATACGGCCGATAGCTTTTCCGTTCTCTATCGCACTGTCTGGTGTGATGGCCACACTCGATGTCGCACCGCCGCGCTGGATTTTAAGCTCAAGCTGTTTGCCTGGATTTTTGCGTACCGTGCTTACAAGCTCTTCCCAGGTAGTCACCGGAGACCCATTCACGGACAGTATCGAGTCCCCGGCTTTCAGGCCGGCTTTGTCAGCCGCGCCGGAGGCGATGATTTCACCTATTTTCGCCGGCACTTCAGGCTGGTACGGCGTTAAGCCGAGTTTTGCCAGGAAATCCGTTTCAAAATCGTCCTTGCCTATGCTGCTAAGCTCCAGTTGGTGCAGATGTACTTCATGTGCGTCACTGAGAGTTTCGACTTCAACGGATGACGCCTTGATGGTTTGCTGCAGCACTTCCCAGCGCACGTCTTGCCAGGTGGTCACCGGGATACCCGCAACGCTGGTGATGCTGCTACCGCTTTTTAAGCTGGCGTGGGCAGCCGGAGAGTTTTGCTCTACCGTCCCCAGGATAGGCCGCATG
>JAZKEL010000253.1:0-1999 GCA_040387075.1 Pseudomonadota bacterium | reverse complement strand
AGCCAGGATAAGATTGGAGGCTGGGCCTGCAATCACGATCGCCATGCGTTTCCAGACCGGTTGACGGTTAAAAGCGCGCGGCAAATCTTCCTGCTTTATCGAACCCGAATCCTTGCCATCCTCAAGCTCCCGCTCATCCAGCATCTTGACATAACCGCCAAGCGGCAAGGCTGCCAGTACAAATTCGGTCTGGTCCTTACCGAATCTCCTGGTGAAAAGTGGCTTACCGAAGCCGACCGAAAACCGCAACACCTTTACGCCGCACCAGCGCGCCATCTGGAAATGGCCGTATTCATGCACCGTAACCAGTACGCCCAGCGTCACCAGGAATGCAACGATGGTCAACATCAGTTAGCCACCAACTCTGGGGAGTTCAGCCAGGCAGAAGCCGCATGGCGTGCAGCTTCATCCGCTGCGATCACGCTATGTAAATCCGTAACAGGCTCGACTGTCACATCGGCCAATACACTTTCAATCAACGCCGGAATCTCCATGAACCTGATTTTCTCCTCCAGGAACGCCTGTACCGCAATCTCATTGGCGGCATTCAGGACGGCTGGCGCTGTACCGCCACTTTGCAAGGCATCGAATGCCAGGCGCAGGCAGGGGAATCGTGCAATATCCGGTTTCTCGAAATCGAGCCTGGCGATGCTGAATAAGTCCAGCGAACTGACGCCACTTTCCAGCCGATCTGGATAACCGAGAGCATAGGCAATAGGTGTCCGCATGTCGGGGTTGCCCAGCTGGGCCAGCACAGAACCATCCACGTACTCCACCATGGAGTGGATCACACTCTGCGGGTGCACCACTACCTCGATGTGCTCGGGTGCGGCATTGAATAACCAGTGTGCTTCTATGACTTCAAGGCCTTTATTCATTAATGTCGCAGAATCAATGGTTATTTTCGGTCCCATCACCCATTTCGGATGATTAAGCGCCTGTTTTGTAGTGACCATCTCCAGATCGGCACTGCTTGATGTACGGAAAGGCCCGCCGGACGCGGTTAGGAGAATCTTGCGAATACCATTGCCCGCCAGCGTTTGCGTCTTTTGCATGGGCATTACCTGGAAAATGGCATTGTGCTCACTGTCGATAGGCAGCAAGGTAGCCCCGCCCTCTTTCACCGCCTGCATGAAGAGACTGCCGGCCATGACCAATGTTTCCTTGTTCGCCAACAATATCTTCTTGCCAGCGTGTGCCGCCGCCATGGCCGGTTTGAGCCCGGCTGCGCCAACAATGGCGGCCATTACCGCATCGACTGCAGTATCGGACGACACCTGCTCCAATGCCGCCATGCCGAACAATACTTGCGTAGCGCTACCTGCCGACTTGAGTTGAGTGCGCAATTTTTCAGCCGCATCGGCATCCAGCAATACGGCAAACTCAGGTTCAAATTTTTTACAGAGGGAAAACAGTTCATCCGCCTTGCTATTAGCTGTCAGGGCGTAGGCGTGGAAACGGTCGGGATGCCGGGCGATGACGTCCAGTGTGTGCAGCCCTATGGTGCCGGTTGCACCCAGGATGGTGATGTTCTGTATTGATCTACGGCCCTGACTGCCAGGGACCGGCGCTTCAAGCAGGGACATAATCTGACCAGACCCTGTAATAGATAGGGAAATATATAAAGAAAGCGGCCAATGGCAGGCTTGAGGTTAAACCGTCAATCCGGTCAAGGATTCCGCCATGGCCGGGCAGCAACTGGCCGCTGTCCTTAACGCCGGCATGGCGCTTGATCATGGACTCCAGCAGGTCGCCCATAATACTCAGAACGGTGACTCCCCATAATGCAACGATCAGCCAGTAATTCATGTGCAAAAAGGTGCAGAGGATCGCGCCGTAGATACTGACTGCCAGCCAGGCGCCCAGCACTCCTTCCCAGGTCTTGCCCGGACTGATGCGTGGCGCCAGCTTATGTTTCCCGAATCGTTTCCCAAAGAAATACGCCGCACTGTCAGCGACCCAGACTACTGCGATAATGCCCAGCAGCAGATAGGAACCT
>JAZKEL010000252.1:0-4352 GCA_040387075.1 Pseudomonadota bacterium | reverse complement strand
GGGCTTTATCCTGTCGCTGATGGGCGTGACGCCGGAATGGAACGCGCGCGGTATCGTGCAGAAGATGGTATTAAAACCGGAGACGCCGCGTCACGACGTCATCGTTACCACCTCCGGCCTGTTCCGCGACCTGTACCCCAACCTCATGCAATGGATAGACGTGGGCGGCAGGCTGGCGCTGGCCGCCTCCTCGCAAGCCATCCATGCCAAATATCCGCAACTGGATGCAGCCCTGCAGGCAGCCACTGCGCCGCTGGGCAAACAGTCTGTGGCCGGCGATGAAGCGCTCGCCGGCAATGGCGTTGCCATGCAGTGGGTGCGCCGCACGCAGGCGCTGATGGCAAACGGCATCGCTGCCGAACAGGCCGGCAAGCAAGCGGCCTGGCGTATTTTCGGCGATGCGCCGGGTGCCTACAGTACCGGCGTGAACCGCCTGACTGAACGTTCCGGCGCATGGAAAGACCGCAGCGAACTGGGCAAAGCCTACCTGGAACACATGGGTCATGCCTATGGCATCGATGCGCAGGGCGATCCCGCGCATGACATGCTCAAGGTGGCCTTGGGAAGCGTCGCCAACACCTATCACGGGCGTGCATCCAACCTGTACGGACTGATGGACAACAACGATGCCTTCGACTACCTGGGCGGCCTGTCGCTGGCGACGGAAACCATCACCGGGCAACGGCCGGAAGCGCGTATCCTCAACCATGCCGACCCGGAAAAACTGAGCGACGAGCCGCTGGAAAGCGCATTGCTGATGGAAATGCGCGGCCGCTACCTGAACCCGGCATGGATACGTCCGCTGATGGATCATGGCTACGCCGGCGCCCGCACCATGGGCCAGGAATTCATGGAGAACCTGTGGGGCTGGCAAGTGACCCGTCCCGATATCATCAAGGACTGGGCTTGGGATGAGGTCAAGCGCGTGTACATCGATGACGGACTCAAACTTGGCCTGGACGACTTCCTGGAGCAGAAACACAATGCCCAGGTGAAGGCACACATGCTGGCCATCATGCTGGTGGCGGCGCAAAAAGGCTTCTGGCATACCGACGATGCGACGCTGCGCCAGCTCGGCACGCAACTGGCGCGATTGGTGAACAAGAACGGCCTGCCCGGCAGCGGCCACACGTCGCCGAATAACCCGATGTGGGGCTGGCTGGCTGGCTATATCAGCGCAAGCGATAACCAGGCATTGCAACAGACCCTGGCAAAAGCACGTGGCCCGGATGCCAATTCGTACAAAACTTCCGGCTCGCAAACTGCACCGGTAGCGGCATCATTCCCGGCAATACGGCCGGCACAAAAAACAGCGGCAAAAGTAACAAACCAACCTGCGGCAGTCGCAAACCCTGTACGCAAAGCCAATCCGCAAAAAGAGTCTGTGCCGAGCACGCCTGCACGCGCGTATGAGATCAGCATAAAGGCCGTGAAAGAGAACCTGGGCTGGCTGTTGGTATTGCTGCCGGTGTTCATCGCGGGCTTGTGGTTCGGCATACGTAAACCCAAACTATAAAGATATCGATAAGGAATCACATGCCATTCGATTTAACAAATTTACATAATGCCGTGACCTGGCTGCTAAAGCCGGTCATTGTCATTTTGGCCATCGCTGTTGTCATTGCTATCCTCGAGGCCGGGCTGGCAGTAGGCGAGCGCCTGTTCGGCCTGAAGCAGATGCGGCGCTCGGGCAATGCCGATGCGGTCGTGCGGCTGGCACGTCACCGCCTGGAGCGTGCCGATTTCCTGGCGCGCATTCCCCCCATGCTGGGCCTGATGGCCACCATCATCCCGCTGGGGCCTGGGCTGGCGGCACTGGGCCAGGGCAGCCCATCGCAACTGGCACAGGCAGTCACTACTGCCTTCGACGCCACCGTGCTGGGCCTCATCGCCGGCATCATCGGCTTGGTGATCGGCAAGCTGCGCCGCCGCTGGTACGAAGACGTGCTGGAAGCGCTGGAAAAACAAGCGGCGACCAACGAACTGTAAAGGCCAAGCCATGAAACTGAAATCGCGCTTAAGCGGCAGGCTCAGCAGCCGCTTCGACAACGACGATGAAGACCCGCGCGCCAGCCTGGTCAACCTGGTCGACGTGATGCTGGTGTTCACCTGCGGGCTGCTGGCGGCACTGACGGCCGGCGGCCATAGCATCGCCCAGCCGCAGAAGGAGATTACGCGCGGCAAGGAAATCAGCACACCGGCCACCGGCACACAGAGCGTAGGCAACGGCTACCAGTCCATCGGCCAGGTGTACCGCGACCCCAAGACCGGCAAGCTGCTGCTGATCGAGGAAGCGCGGGCCGATACCTTGCCACCTGCAGCAAGAAAGCCTGCACCATGACCACCCAGCGTTTCAGCGATGACGAGATCGGCGCGGTCTATCGTGCCATTGCAGAGCGGCGCGACATGCGGCATTTCGTTCCCGGTGCCATCGCCCCGGAATTGCTTACCAAACTGCTGACCGCTGCACACCAGGCGCCCAGCGTCGGCCTCATGCAGCCTTGGCGCTTCGTGCGCATCACCGACCAGGATATTCGCCGGCAGATCTACGAGCAGGTGCAGCAGGAGCGCATCAACACCGCCAGGGCCGTCGGCGAATACGAGACCACGGCGCGTGCCGCCGAATTCATGCGGCTCAAGGTGGAAGGCATACTGGAGTGCGGCGAACTGCTGGTCGCTGCCTTGTGCGACAAGCGCGAGCAGCATATTTTCGGCCGCCGCACCCTGCCCGAAATGGACATCGCCTCGGTATGCTGCGCCATCCAGAACATGTGGCTGGCGGCGCGAGCAGAAGGACTGGGCATGGGCTGGGTGTCCATGTTCGACCCGGTAGCGCTGGGCGCCCTGCTCAATATGCCGGAAGGCGCGAAACCCATTGCCATCCTCTGCCTGGGCAATGTCGGCAAATTCTACGCACAGCCCATGCTGGTGGAAGAAGGCTGGACCACGGAACGACCCTTATCCGATATGGTGATGGAAAATGGCTGGCGCTAAAAACGACGGGGGTCACCTCCCCCAAAGGATCGCCTGCCTCACCGCAGAGACCACTGAAGTGCTCTACCTACTGGGCGAGCAGCACCGCATCGTCGGCATTTCCGGCTTTACCACGCGCCCGGCCATTGCACGCAAGGAAAAGCCAAAAATCGCCGCATTCACCAGCGCCAAGCTGGACAAGATACTGGAACTCAAGCCTGACCTGGTGCTGGCATTCTCCAACCTGCAGGGCGATATCGCGGCGGCACTGGTCAAGGCCGGGCTGGAAGTGCACGTATTCAACCAGCGCTCTATTGCTGAAACGTTGCACATGATCACCACACTGGGCGCCCTGACAGGCGCACCGGATAAGGCTGCCAGCCTGGTTGCCGAATTGGAGCACGTGATAGAACAGGTACGTGAGACCGCCAGCTACCTGCCCGCCCGGCCCAAAGTATATTTCGAGGAATGGAACGACCCGCTGATTTGCAGCATACGCTGGGCGGCTGAACTCATCGAGATCGCAGGCGGCGACGATTGTTTCCCCGAACTGACCCATTTCCATAGCGCGAAACAACGCACTGTTTCACCGCAGGACGTAATCGAGCGCATGCCCGACATCATCATCGGCTCCTGGTGCGGCAAGAAATTCCAGCCGGAACAGGTGATGGCACGCGACGGCTGGAGCGTTATCCCTGCCGTGCAGAACGGCTTTGTCGTGGAGATAAAATCCGCCGATATCCTACAACCGGGACCATCCATGATCACGCACGGCCTGAAGCAGATCCAGGCAATCATCCAGCAGTGGGGCGCCAGGCAGGCCCATAGCAAACATTGGAGTTAAACACCATGAGCACACATTTAATATTGGGCGGCGCCCGTTCCGGCAAAAGCGCTTACGCGGAAAAGCTGGCTGCCGAAAGCGGCATGCCGGTGACGTATATCGCCACGGCGCAGGTTTACGATAACGAGTTCGGCAAGCGCGTCGACTTGCATAAGACGCGTCGCCCGACGACATGGGACACGGTCGAGGTGCCGCACCAGCTTGCGGACACCCTGGAAGAACAGGCGGCAGATGGCCGGTGCCTCATCGTCGATTGCTTGACGCTTTGGCTGGCGCAATGCATCTGCCCGGAATGCGCCCCGCCTGAAGGTGTCGACTGGGCGTTGCAACGTAGCAAACTGCTGGAAACTTTACCCGCCCTGCCCGGCTACATCATCCTGGTCAGTAACGAAGTGGGCATGGGCATCGTGCCGCTAGGCGAGATCAACCGCCAGTTCCAAGACGAGGCCGGCAGGCTCAACCAGGCTGTTGCCGCCATCAGCGATGAAGTCGTGTTTATCGCCGCCGGGCTGCCGCTCAAACTGAAATAACAAGA
>JAZKEL010000251.1:3623-7512 GCA_040387075.1 Pseudomonadota bacterium | reverse complement strand
CTATTGAAAAACGGCGCGAGACGTGAAAACCTGGAAGCCAAGATATTTGGCGGGGGCAATGTATTGCGCAGTTTTACCACCATGAATGTCGGTGACCGCAATGCCGAGTTTGTGCGTAAATTCCTTAAAGAAGAAAAAATACGGGTTACCGGGGAAGACCTGAACGACATTTATCCCCGCAAGGTGTATTTTTTCCCCAAGACGGGAAAAGTACTGGTCAAGAAACTCAAGCAGTTGAACAACTACACCCTGGTGAAGCGCGAGGAAGCCTACGCCAGCAAGCTCAAGGTCAACGATGTGGGCGGTGCTGTGGAGTTGTTCTAACATGGTTAATAACGTGGCTGACATTTATGAAAATTAAGGTATTGATCGTAGACGACTCTGCGCTGATACGCAGCCTGCTGACGGAAATCATCAACAGTCAGCCGGATATGGAAGTTGTAGGGGCCGCCCCGGATCCCCTGGTTGCCCGTGACATGATTAAGCAGAAAAACCCCGACGTCCTCACGCTGGATGTCGAAATGCCGAAAATGGACGGCCTGGAATTCCTGGAAAAGCTCATGCGCCTTCGGCCTATGCCGGTGGTCATGGTGTCTACACTGACCGAGCGTGGCTCGGAAATCACCATGCGCGCGCTGGAGCTGGGCGCGACCGACTTTGTGACCAAACCCAAGATATCCATCACCGACGGCATGCTGGAATACACCGACCTGATCGCGGATAAGATACGCGCCGCTTCGCAAGCGAAAGTCGCCTCGCTGTCGCGTAATGCCCCACAGTCAAGCAGTGCCAAGGGCATACTGCAATCGATCCGCAACCCGTTGATCAGCAGTGAAAAGCTCATTATTGTAGGGGCCTCCACCGGCGGTACCGAAGCGATAAAGGCGTTCCTGCTGGATATGCCCTCGGACTGCCCGGGCATCCTGATCACGCAGCATATGCCCGCCGGTTTTACCCGCTCATTCGCCAATCGCCTTAACTCCTTATGCCAGATTTCGGTGTCCGAAGCGGAAGATGGCGAACGCATCCTGCCCGGCCATGCCTACATCGCTCCCGGCGATAAGCACTTGATGCTTGCCAGGAGCGGCGCTAACTATGTGGTCCGGCTTAGCGATGAGCCGCCGGTCAACCGCCACAAACCGTCCGTGGACGTGCTGTTCGATTCTGCAGCCGCATCTGCAGGCAAGAATGCCATCGGCGTGATATTGACCGGTATGGGCAAAGACGGTGCAGTAGGCATGCTGAATATGAAAAAGTCCGGTGCATATAACTTTGCACAAAACGAAGTGAGCTGCGTAGTCTACGGCATGCCGAAAGAGGCTGTGGCGCATGGCGGCGTGGATGAAGTCGCGCATCTCAATGATCTGCCTGGGATGGTGCTGAATTACCTGATGGCAAATAGCGCACGCGCGTTAAGGGTATAGTGATTGATGCCTGGTTGCCAGGCAGGTATCGAGGATTCAGATCCAGGGCATCATTTCCTGAAGTTGCTATGAGGATGCCGGATCGTGTGTAGGGACTGAAGATTTTATGAATAGTTAAATGAGAAGGTTTAATATTGAGCAGTTCAGCACTTAAGCTTACGTAAAAGCAGCCGATAATAGCTTAACTATGGCTGCTCATAAGGCGGCTTAAGTAAAGTTTAGATAGCGCGTCATTCGATAATGTATTGGATGATGCGGATGTGTACCGTTAATGGAGTGAAGAATGGCAAACCCAAATACCAAATTTCTTGTTGTGGATGATTTCTCCACCATGCGCAGGATAGTCCGCAACCTGCTTAAAGAGCTTGGTTATGTGAATGTGGATGAAGCGGAAGATGGCGCAGTTGGCCTGAGCATGCTCAAAGGCGGCGGGTACGAGTTCGTGGTATCTGACTGGAACATGCCGAATATGGATGGCCTGACCATGTTGCAGCATATTCGTGCCGACCCGGCGTTGAAATCGCTCCCTGTGCTGATGGTGACGGCGGAAGCCAAAAAAGAAAATATCATTGCCGCTGCCCAGGCTGGTGCCAGCGGCTATGTTGTCAAGCCATTCACGGCTGCCACCCTGGATGAAAAGTTAGCGAAAATTTTCGAAAAGCTTGAGAAAGCTGGAGCTTGATATGAACCCTGAGCTTTCCCCAACCCAGTTAGCAGGCACAGCTGAGATTTTGCCGGCGATCAACCAAAGCGATGAAATGTTGAATCGTATTGGCCAGGTCACTCGAGCCCTTCATGACAACCTCAGCGGTCTGGGTTTAGACAAGCTGATGGAGAAGGTCGCCGTCGACATCCCGGATGCGCGCGATCGCCTTAATTATGTGGCACGCATGACCGAGCAGGCGGCTGAAAAAGTGCTTAACGCTACTGATGCCGCTATTCCGCTGCAAACGGAGCTGGCAACGGAGGCCGGCAGGCTGGAAGTCCGCTGGAACCAGGTGATGTCCGTCCCTTCGCTAAAGTCCGATTACACGAGTGTCGCTAATGAAACAGTGGCATTTTTAAGCTTGACATCCAAAAATACGACCGACACCAAAGCGTTACTGATGGATATCATGATGGCGCAGGATTTCCAGGACCTGACGGGCCAGGTCATCAAGAAAATTACATCGCTGGCGCAGGATTTGGAACAGCAGCTTGTGCAATTATTGATCGATTACTCACCGGCTGTTGCCAAGAAAGAAGCAACCCCGGGGTTGATGAACGGTCCGCAGATTGACCCGGATGCAGTGGATGTTGTCGCAAGCCAGGAGCAGGTCGACGATCTACTGGACAGCCTGGGCTTCTAATTCTGGAATCCCGCATAGGTACCCAGATACGGATCTCCAGATTACGGATTACAGATTAGCTTGAGTTAAATCCACATTAATCGAATAATAATCCAGTGTAGTAGTTCCAGTTTCAAACCTTCAGTATCAAAATCAATTGTTAACGACGACTGTCAACCGCAGCGTTGAACCGGTTCCAGCACTGCAAGCTCTTCATCGCTATATAAACGCGAACGTATGATAAAGCGCAGCCCTGTCGGGCGCTCAAGCGAAAATTGCCCTCCCGTGCCGGTAATGGCATCCAGCGTCAAATGGGTATGTTGCCAGTACTCGAACTGGCTGGCGCTCATATAGAACGGCACACCGTGTACATCTCCCAGTTTCACATCGGCATTCCCGAGATAAAACTCCCCCTCAGGAAAGCACATAGGCGCACTGCCGTCGCAACAGCCGCCTGACTGGTGGAACATCAGTTTGCCATGTTGCGCCTGTAACGCATCAATCAGCGCGATCGCCGCTTCTGTGGCGTCTACTCTTGATGCTGCATTGCCTGCAATACTGTTGATATCGGTACTCATGAAAAAATTCAGGCGAGATTTTCACCTCGCCTGCCTTTAATTACATCGTATAAATATTCACACGCAAGGCTGGTTAAAAGAAACCCAGTTTATTTTCGTTATAACTGACCAGCAGGTTCTTGGTCTGCTGGTAATGGTCCAGCATCATCTTGTGGTTTTCGCGACCAATGCCGGATTGTTTATAACCGCCAAACGCCGCATGTGCCGGATAGAGATGGTAGCAGTTGGTCCAGACACGCCCGGCCTTGATGCCACGGCCCATGCGGAATGCCGTATTGCCGTTGCGCGACCATACCCCTGCGCCCAGTCCGTACAACGTGTCATTGGCGATTTCCAGTGCTTCGGCTTCATCCTTGAAGGTGGTCACGGATAGTACCGGCCCGAAAATCTCTTCCTGGAAAATACGCATCTTGTTATGACCCTTGAATACGGTGGGCTCGATATAGAAACCTTCTGACAGGTCACCCGATTGCGCCTTGCGCTGCCCGCCGGTCAGGAGTTGTGCACCTTCTTCCTGTCCCAGCTTGATATAGCTCATGATCTTCTCGACCTGTTCGCT
>JAZKEL010000251.1:0-3613 GCA_040387075.1 Pseudomonadota bacterium | reverse complement strand
CATCGCGGCAGGCTGCTTGTTGGGATCGCTGAGCGGGCTGCCCTGGGTGATCGCTTTTACGCGCTCGATGGCGCGCGCTATGAATTCCTCGTAGATGGATTCCTGTATCAGTGCGCGTGAAGGGCAGGTACAGACTTCACCCTGGTTCAGCGCGAACAGGGCAAAACCCTCCAATGCTTTATCGAAATAGGCATCGTCTGCATCCATCACATCGGCAAAGAAGATATTAGGCGATTTCCCGCCCAGTTCCAGCGTGACGGGAATGATGTTTTGCGACGCATACTGCATGATCAGGCGGCCGGTGGTGGTCTCGCCGGTGAAGGCGATCTTGGCGATGCGGCTTGAGCTTGCCAATGGCTTGCCGGCTTCCAGGCCGAAGCCGTTGATGATGTTCAGCGTGCCGGGCGGTAGCAGGTGGCCGATCAGCTCCATCAATACCATGATGGAGGCGGGCGTCTGTTCCGCTGGCTTCATCACGATACAGTTGCCGGCGGCCAGTGCCGGTGCCAGCTTCCATACCGCCATCAGGATGGGGAAGTTCCAAGGGATGATCTGGCCCACGACACCTAGCGGCTCGTGGTAATGGTAAGCCATGGTGAGGTGATCGATCTCGCTGATGGAACCTTCTTGGGCACGGATACAGCCTGCGAAATAACGGAAGTGGTCGATGGCGAGCGGGATATCGGCATGCGTGGTTTCGCGCAGGGGTTTGCCGTTATCGATGGTCTCGGCGATGGCAATCGTCTCCAGGTTGGCTTCCATCACGTCGGCGATCTTGTTGAGTATATTGGCACGGGCGGTAGTGGAGGTCTGCCCCCACGCATCCTTGGCGGCATGAGCCGCATCCAGTGCCAGGTTGACGTCTTTTTCAGTGGAGCGTGCGATCTGGCAGAACACTTTGCCCGTGACCGGGCTCACATTGTCGAAGTATTGCCCATCGGCCGGTGCTACCCATTTGCCGCCGATGTAATTATCATACTTAGCTTTAAACGGGATTTTAACCCCAAGATTTTTTAAGGAATCAAGACTCATGCAATATCTCCTCAGATAATGGATAGCAATGCAGGGATGGCCCCACTGGATGCTGACTGAATTAGCGGATTATTATTTATGTGGCAGAACTGTTATTAATAAAAAACATAGCTTGTGCTATGTGAATCCGATATGAATCGATGTTAAGTGATGTAGTACAGATGAGATTGCACAGGCAGGGGTCACCGTATTTACAATTGCTTACACTTTGTAAGAATAAATCCATCTGCCGCGATAATCAATGACTAAGATGCGTGAATAAGATCTAAATGAGGGTTGCATAACTATTGGGCGTATTAAAGGCACATTCCAAGCAAAGAATTCCAAGCAAAGTTGAGCTGGATTCAATCAGCCTGCCTTCTTCAATGCACTCGATTTATGCGCTGCCTTGGCACCGGTTTTATCGCTCACTACCAGGTATTCGGGGTTCTCCGGGCTGGCTGCAACGTGATGTCCCTTGATATCACAATCGCTGGTCAGCTTTTTATTCACTATGCCTTTCACTTCGCCTTGGGACGAGCTCCAGCTTACCTTATCACCTTTGTTCAGTTGTTTCGCCATGATGAGCTCTCCTTTAAAAAGCGTGTAGTGCATCGGTTCTTATGTATGGCTATGTCGATCAATATAGTAGTAGCCGACTAAAAGAAATGTAGGGCAATTGACTGCGTTGGTGTAGGGGTAGCGTTTGCAGGTTATTACAGGCAGCGTTGAGAACGAAACACGCTCCTACGCAATATTCAGGGTAGGCCTACAGAAAATATGGCTGTCGCCTCTAGAATTACACTATCGATACTAATTAAATCAATCGCCATAAACTAAGGAGAAACCATGAAGATTCAAGACCAGATTTCACCGGAACGTATCAAACTTGCAGAACTTATCGAAGATATCCCTACCGCCATGCTCACATTCATTGATGCAAGCGGTGCTTTGATCAGCCAGCCCATGGGGCCGATCGAAATGGATAGTGAGGGCGTTATCTGGTTCTTCACCGATAGTACGTCTGAAAAGGTGAAACATCTCGATGAACTCAACCTGACGTTTAACGATACGTCGGATGGTATTTATGTATCGCTTTCAGGTTCGGGAGAAATGGAGTTCGACGAGGCGCGTAAGCAGGCGCTATGGACTCCCTTTGTAAAGCCGTGGTTTCCCGATGGTCCGGAATCGCCGACGCTCGGCTTGCTCAAATTCATCCCGCATACGGCCGAATATTGGGATACGCCGCATAGCAAGGTGGTAAGGCTATTCGCAATGGCCGCTTCTATTGCTGCCGCCAGGCCGATAGGCTTGGGCGATCATCAACGGCTTAACAACCTGTAGGGATGAGTGTTTGAATCCGGAAGCATTACCTGCCTGCGGGGATGATGCCGGATTTAGTACTCTTCTGTTTCTTGCTTTTGAAGGTCTTTCCGTCTGCCTTCACATAGGCCTGTGCACCGCTCGATGCAAGCCTCTCTACCGATAGCCTATCCAGCCTGAGATTCATGCGGCTGTGGGAGCGTATACGCGATTCGCTCTCCGGACCATAACTCAAGCGGCTATGGCGTACTGCAGATTCGGCACCGTTGTATATGGTGCCGAATTCGAGGATGCTGATATCGAAATTGCTGCGGTTAGTCACCTTTATCTCATACTTCACCATGTCCACTTGCAGCAATAGCCTGGCATTGGTATCCAGGTAATAGCGAACGGCATTGTATATACCGAGTAGGGTGCCGATACTGGCCACCAGGGTAATTGCAATATCTTTGGTTTCCCACATGCTGATACATCTCCAGGATTACTTTTTAGTTGTTTCTGCGTTGATTTTAGGCCATGTTGCGCATTCCTTCCAAGGATTTATGCAAACCCGCCACTAATGCCCTGTATGCGAAGTCGGTTTCCGGACCGACATCTCGACGCTGGAACCTGGGCTGCTAGGTACCAGACCCTGTCGCGTCAGCGGCGGCATATCATTGCTGACTTCCCTGGCCACTGTTCCAGCGGGATGCCGGTAGGGGCCGGGATCCTGGTAGTCATTGCGGGCAAGGCCGTCGCGTACCTTCAACGTAGTGAACATGCCACCCATGTCGATAGGCCCGAACTGGCCTGTACCTGCTGCCATAGGCAAGGTGTTTTCAGGTAAAGGCATATCCATCATGGCGGTCGTTTCCCCCATGCTCGCCATGCCTGTTTCCCCCATCGCCATATAATCCGGCACCAGCCTGGTGATCTTGCTTACCAGGTCGCGCTGGTCTACCCCGATCATGGTCGGCACCTGGTGACCCATGGGATTCATGGTGTGATGGCTTTTGTGGCAGTGCAAAGCCCAGTCGCCTAGCTCGTTCGCCACAAATTCAATCGCGCGCATCTGCCCCACCGCCACATCCGTCGTGACTTCCGGCCAGCGCGCAGAGGACGGCACCCACCCGCCGTCCGTGCCCGTGACCTGGAACTCATGGCCGTGCAAATGGATAGGGTGGTTGGTCATGGTCAGGTTGCCGACGCGTATGCGCACCCGGTCGTTCCTGCGCACAACCAGCGGGTCGATGCCGGGGAATGCCCTGCTGTTCCAGGTCCATAGATTGAAGTCCAGCAT
>JAZKEL010000250.1:1655-6575 GCA_040387075.1 Pseudomonadota bacterium | reverse complement strand
CTAGCCAGGCGAGCGACGACCTGGCTGTCGACACTTCAAGCCCGGTCAACAGTTCCACAGAAGCACCCGGCGCTACCATTATTGAAGGCGACCGTATGCAGGTCTACCTTGACCGAAAAATGAGCGCGATCGGCAATGCTTCGCTATTCCAGGATAGCCAGAAAATCTACGGGGACACCATCGAATACGATGTACAGAATGAAGAAGTACACGTAGAAGGCAATACGCGTGTAGAAGCCGGCGATGCAACGATCACCGGCCCTTCATTGCGCATGAGGATGGGCGAGAGCATAGGGGAGATGATGCAGGCTTCCTTCCTGATGAAACAGCAGTTTGCCAACCTGCCACAGATAGGGGCTGCCCAGGCAACCGCTGTACTTAACCGAACCTATAACGACCCGAATGAAGTGATGGTAGGCAGTTCTCAGCAACCGTTGAGCCAGCAGAATATTGAAGACACTTCAGCGTACGAACCGGTAGTGAGCAAAAAAAGTGGTATGTCGCGAGGAGATGCCGATGCAGTATTTTTCGAAGGCGAAGGCAAGAAGCGCCTGAAGGGTGCACGTTACACCACCTGTGCCGCAGATTCGGATGATTGGTACATCAAGGCTAGCGAACTGCAACTGGACGATTACTCCAAGACCGCCACCGCAAAAAACGCGCGAGTGGACTTTAAAGGCGTTCCCATCCTCTACACGCCCTGGATCAGCTTTTCTTTCCTCAACCAGCGTAAATCGGGTTTTCTTTCCCCCACCTGGGGCACGACCAGCCGTAGCGGTTTCGAAGTATTGACGCCCTTTTACTTGAACATTTCCCCCGATATGGACGCGACCTTTGCAACGCGACTACTCACCAAACGCGGGCTGCAGCTACAGGGAGAGTTCCGTTACATGGGCGAAACCTACTCCGGCATGAACAGTGTGGAATACCTGCCTAGCGACATCAACTCCAATGAAACGCGTTATTACGCCAACCTGAAGCACCAGCAATCGTTCGGAAATGGCTGGTCGGCAGGCTACAACATCGAGAAAGTCTCGGACGACCAATACTTTTCCGACATGTCGACCAGGATTGTCAGCACCAGCCGCGTCAATTTGGCGCAACAGGCCAACGTAGCGTATACCGATGATGTATGGAGCTTTACGGCATTAGCCCAGAAATACCAAACCCTGAACAGCAATAACAACCCGACCCTAACCTACCCCTATGAACGCTTGCCGCAACTGACCCTGAGCGGAAACAAAGACTATGGCATGGTCAATGCCAACATCTATAATGAATGGGTGAGTTTCGATCGCGATCCTAAAAATCCAAGATTCACGACGACAGCCTCAGGAGGATTGTTCACCACCGGGGTAACCGGCAGCAGGTTGACTAGCTACCCCAGTATAAGCCTGCCAATGGCTCAGCCGTATGGCTATGTCACTCCTAAATTCGGCGTGAAACATACTAGCTACAACCTGAACAATCCCGGGTTCACCCTGGATGGCGTCAGCGGGCAATATGAATCCGGCAGCGTGAGCGTTCCAATCTTCAGCGTCGACAGCGGGCTTTTCTTTGACCGTAACGTGAAAGTCGTGAAGAACAACTACACGCAGACTCTGGAACCCCGGGCTTACTATGTCTATATCCCTTACCAGGATCAATCGCAGTTTCCGGTATTTGATAGTTCGGATGCGGATTTAAACCTCGGTACATTATTTCTTGAAAACCAGTTCACCGGCAATGACCGCATCAACAATGCCAACCAGTTAAGCCTGGCAGTGACCAGCCGCATGATCAATGCTAAAACCGGCGAGCAGCGACTGGCCGTCACGGTCGGTCAACGCTTTTACTTCGCCGACCAGAAGGTCGGCTTGCCAGGGCAGAGTTTGCGTACCGGCGATACGTCTGACTTCGTCGCAGCCGCCACAGCAAAGTTGGCAAACAAATGGAATGTAGACACCGCCTGGCAATACAACACAGACACTTCGGAAACCGTGAAGGCCAATATTGGTGCCCGCTACAATCCGGAGCCCGGCAAAGTATTGAACCTGAGCTATCGTTACACCATAGACCGATTGGAACAATACAACATTTCCGGACAATGGCCATTCGGTAAAGGCTGGTATGGCCTGGGCCGCTGGAACTATTCCATTGCGGAAGCGCAGCCGATCGAAGGCCTCGCCGGTGTCGAGTATGACGCGGGTTGCTGGCAGGCCCGTGCTGTGTTACAACGTGTGGCCACGGCGACGGCCAATGCGAACTATGCATTCTTTTTCCAGCTCGAACTAGGCGGCTTGGCCTCTATCGGTGCTAACCCGATGCGGTTGCTTAACCGCGCGATACCCGGATATAGCAGCAGCGGGCTGCTACCAGACAATTACAGGCAACAAAACTATGAGTAACGTATTCTCTATATCTACCCGGTGCAAACTAGCCACTTTCCTGGTATTACTGTGCGTTGCAATGGGCATGGCGCATGCGGCGAGCAAGGACAGCAGCGACATCGTCAAGATGGACCGTATCGTGGCGGTGGTGGACCAGTTAGTCGTCACTGAGAACGAACTGAACGACCGTGTCCGCACGGTGACCGCGCAGCTGGAAAAACAGGGTGCGCAATTGCCACCGGCCGATATCCTGCAGAAACAAATCCTCGAACGCCTGATCAATGACCGCCTGCAGCTTCAACTGGCAGCCCAGACCGGCTTGCGTGTAGACGACAACCAGCTGGATAAAACCATAGAGCGCATCGCCGACCAGAACAAGATGGACATGCCGCAATTCCGTGAAGCACTGGCTGGGGATGGCATCAGTTACCGCAAATTCCGCGAAGATATCCGGAATGAAATCCTGCTGGCACGTTTACGTGAACGCGAAGTGGACAACCGCATCAATGTCACCGAGTCGGAGATTGATAATTTCCTGACGACCCAGTCCTCGCGCAACGAAGCGCAGGATGAGTATGAAATCTCGCATATCCTGATACGCGCACCGGACGATAGCTCGCCTGACGTGCTGCAGAAGTTGAAGGAGAAGGCTGAGAATGCACTTAAGCAATTAAAGTCCGGCAGCGATTTTGCGCAGGTTTCCGCCGCCATCTCCGATGCCCCGAATGCCCTGGAAGGCGGCAGCCTGGGCTGGAAGACATCCACGCAGATCCCCTCCCTGTTCGCCGACGCGCTTAAACCCATGCAGGTGGGCGAGATATCCTCTGTCCTGCGCAGCGCGAATGGCTTCCATATACTAAAACTCACCAACCGCCGCGGCGGCTCTTCGCCTTTGGTGATCGAGCAGACGCATGTACGCCACATACTCGTGAAACTGAGCGAAGTCATGTCGGAAAGCCAGGCCAGGCACAAACTGGATACCGTAAAAGAGCGGCTGGATAACGGCGGCGATTTCGCGGAACTGGCCAAGCAATACTCCGAAGACGGCTCAGCCTCTGCCGGCGGCGACCTGGGATGGGTAAACCCCGGCGACACCGTTCCCCAGTTTGAAAAAGTCATGAACGAATTACAGCCCATGGCCATCAGCGAACAGGTGCGCACCCCTTTCGGCTTCCATATCATCCAGGTGCTGGAGCGCCGCAAGCAGGACATGGCGAAGGAAGCCGCACGCCTTAAGGCACGCCAGGAAATCCGTTCACGTAAATCCGACGAGGCTTACCAGGACTGGGTACGTGAACTGCGTGACCGTGCCTATGTGGAATTGCGGCTCGAAGACAAATACTAACAAGCCCAAGTATTAACAACGCATACAACATCCAAGCATTGCCTACTGCCTTGAGCGCCTTTCTCCCTTCTATCGTGATCACTGCCGGCGAACCCGCCGGCATCGGGCTGGATCTGTGCGCCATGCTGGCAAGCCATGCGCTGGATGCTGACATCACCATACTAGCCGATGAACATGCACTGGCGGATCGTGCCAAGGCGCTTGGCTTGCCTCTTGCCATCCGGCATTACGACAGCAACACCAAGCCCCGGCGCCACCTGGGCAACGGCGAGATTACCGTCCTGCACCAGGATATTGCAGCACCTGTAGTGGCCGGCAAGCTAGATGCCGCCAACAGCGCTTATGTATTGAAGACGCTGGAAACTGCCATCGATGGCTGTATCACCGGCCAGTTCCATGCGATGGTCACCGCACCTGTACACAAGGGCATCATCAACGATGCCGGCATCGCCTTTACCGGCCATACCGAGTTCATCGCCGACCATACGCATACCGAACATGTGGTCATGATGCTGGTGGGCGGCGGCATGCGCGTTGCCCTGGCCACACGCCACCTGCCATTGAAAGATGTCAGCAGCGCCATTACGCAAGAAAGCCTGGAAACCACCATCACCATCCTGCACAAGGACCTCGCCAGCCATTTCGGCCTGGAACATCCGCGTATCCTGGTGACCGGGCTTAACCCCCATGCCGGCGAAGGCGGCTACCTTGGCACCGAGGAAATCACGACCATCGCCCCCGTGTTGGAAAAGCTCAGGGCACAAGGCATGCAGTTGTTGGGCCCATTGCCAGCAGATACCCTGTTCACTCCCCACAACCTGGCAAACGGCGATTGCGTGCTGGCCATGTACCACGACCAGGGCTTGCCCGTATTGAAGCATGCCAGCTTCGGCGGCGGCGTCAACGTCACACTGGGATTGCCCATCATCCGCACATCGGTCGATCACGGCACTGCACTTAGCCTGGCTGGCAAAGGCAATGTCGAGATTGGTAGCCTGCTGGCAGCCATTCATCTGGCCATCGAGCTGGCGCAACACAAACACGCAGCAACATGAGGCATATCCCGAAAAAGCGTTTTGGGCAGAACTTCCTCTCCGACAGCGATGTCATCCGCAGCTTGGTAGAGGCAATCCAGCCCTCACCTGCCGACCTGATGGTGGAGATCGGCGAAGAAGTCAGCGAGCAGCTCGATGTCGTCCCGATGCA
>JAZKEL010000250.1:0-1645 GCA_040387075.1 Pseudomonadota bacterium | reverse complement strand
AGTGATGTTATCCGCAGCCTGGTAGGGGCAATACAGCCTTTACCTGCCGACCTCATGGTGGAGATCGGCCCCGGTCTGGGGGCACTTACGCAACCGTTACTGACGAAGCTTGATCACCTGCATGTGGTGGAACTGGATCGCGACATCATCAGCTGGATGCAGAACCAGTACGCCAGCAACAGCATCACCATCCATAACAGCGATGCCCTGAAGTTCGATTTTTCTTCACTGGGTAGCCAGTTACGCGTAGTAGGCAATCTGCCCTACAACATCTCCACGCCCATCCTGTTCCATCTGCTGGATAACGTGGCGAATATCGTCGACATGCATTTCATGCTGCAGAAAGAAGTCGTCGAGCGCATGGTGGCGATGCCTTCGACGCCGGCATACGGGCGGCTTTCCGTCATGCTGCAATACCGCCTGCAGATGGAGTACCTGATCACGGTTCCGCCCGAAGCGTTTGAACCCGCCCCGAAAGTGGAATCTGCCTTCGTGCGCTGCGTACCGCATGCCAGCCTGCCCCACCCGGCGAACGATGAAGCCCTGTTCGCCAAAGTTGTCCTGAATGCCTTCGGCCAGCGCCGCAAAACTTTGCGCAACACACTAAAAGGCTTGCTGGACGATGCCGGCTTCGCTGCGCTGAACATCGATTCGCAACTGCGTGCGGAGAATCTTGCCATGTCTGAATTCGTGCGCATCGCCAATTACCTAGCCTGATATAATTCCGGAAAAATACTGTACTAAATAACTCAAGGGAGAGAGTGCTTAAGATGCGTATCATATTATTAGGTGCCCCTGGCGCCGGCAAAGGCACCCAGGCCACGTTCATCAAGGAAAAATTCAATATCCCGCAGATCTCCACCGGCGATATGCTGCGCGCAGCGGTCAAGGCCGGCACCCAGCTTGGGCTGGAAGCAAAACGCTTTATGGATAGCGGCGGCCTGGTGCCGGATGAGGTGATCATCGGCCTGGTAAAGGAACGCATCAAGGATGCCGACTGCCAGGCAGGCTTCCTGTTCGACGGGTTTCCGCGCACCATCCCGCAAGCAGAGGCCATGAAGCAGGCCGGTGTGGATATCGATTATGTCGTGGAGATCGACGTGCCGGATGAAGCCATTGTCGAGCGTATGAGCGGCCGGCGCGCGCATTTGCCCAGCGGCCGTACCTACCACATTAAATTCAACCCGCCTAAGGTAGAGGGCAAGGACGATGTGACCGGCGAAGACCTGGTACAGCGTGAGGATGACAGGCCCGAAACGGTCATGACCCGCCTTCGCGTATACCATGAGCAGACCGAACAGCTGGTCGGCTATTACTCAGACTGGGCAAAATCCGGCATAGGCGGCGCGCCCAAATACGTACGGGTGAATGGCCTGGGTGAAATGGACAAGATACGCGAAGAAATTTTCAATGCGCTTAAATAAAAATTCTGAGTAAAAATAAAATCTAGAATAAATCTAGAAAAGCATCGTGCCAACCAGTAATAAAACGATATAAAAAAGCCTGCTGACGCAGGCTTTTTTATATCGTTAGTTTTGTCACTAAGTCAGGAATTAAACTGACACTAATTCAGTTAGGTTCAGCGCGCCTGGACTGGTAAGGAAAGTCCGAGGTAAAGCTTTGGAAACGGCTGATCAACTCCTGG
>JAZKEL010000249.1:0-3473 GCA_040387075.1 Pseudomonadota bacterium | reverse complement strand
CGAATTCAGTATGGAAGCGCTCGAAATTGGCCTCTTGTATGCTCAGGCCGGCTGCCATGGCATGTCCGCCGAACTTGATGAGCAGGTCGGGATGGCGCTTGGATAGCAGGTCCAGTGCATCGCGTAAATGCAGGCCCTTGATGGAGCGGCCGGAGCCCTTGAGCATGCCAGGCTGGCTTTCGCCCGCACGGGCGAAAGCGATCACCGGGCGGTGATACCGCTCCTTGATGCGTGATGCCAGGATGCCGATGACACCCTGGTGCCAGTTTTCGTCGTAGATGCTTAGGCTGTAACAGCCATCTACATCGAAATCGTCCAGCGCAATATTGGCCGCGTCCTGCATATCCGCCTCGATGCTGCGCCGTTCCTGGTTCAACTCATGCAGGCGTTGCGCCATCTGCTGTGCTTGCGTTTCATCATCGGTGAGCAGGCAGGCGATGCCCAGCGACATGTCATCCAGGCGGCCTGCGGCGTTGAGGCGTGGGCCGATACTGAATCCCATATCCTGTGCCCCGGCGTTGGACATATCGCGGCCGGCCAGTTTGAACAGGGCCGATATGCCGGGGCAGCACTTACCGGCACGGATACGGCGCAGCCCCTGCTCCACCAGGATGCGGTTATTGTCGTCCAGCTTCACCAGGTCGGCCACGGTGCCTAGGGCCACAAGGTCGAGCAGCTCCGTCAGGTTAGGCTCAACTTTGTTTTCATACGCGCCACGTGACCGCAATTCCGCCCTGAGTGCAAGCAGCACATAGAACATGACCCCCACACCCGCCAGGTGTTTACTGGGAAACTCGCAACCGCGCTGGTTGGGGTTCACGATGCAGGCCGCCTGCGGCGTGTCATCACCCGGCAGGTGATGGTCCGTCACCAACACCTGGATGCCAAGCGCATTCGCGCGTTCAACACCTTCGACACTGGCAATGCCGTTATCCACGGTGATGATGATGTCGGGCTTGATCAAGTTATTTGCAGTGAGGTCACCTGCCGCCAGATCGACGATTTCCGGCGTCAGGCCATAGCCGTACTCGAAGCGATTCGGCACCAGGTAATCCACGTTAGCACCCATGCTGCGCAGGCCGCGTATGGCAACGGCGGTGGCGGTGGCGCCATCCGCATCGTAATCGCCGATCACCAGCATGCGTTTATTCGAGGCGATGGCATCGGCCAGCAGCCTGGCCATCTGCAGGTTATTGCTAAGCTTTTCAGGCGGGATCAGCCTGGATAGCGAGGCCTCCAGCTGGGATACCTGCCGTATGCCCCGCGCGGCCAGCACCCTGGATAACGTGGGCGACAAACCGCCGGCCGCCAGCGAGGCGGCGATGGCTGTGTCATAGGGGCGGTGAACGATAGTGACCATAGAGTCCTGATGGGTGAATGCGGGATACTTAATTATTGGTTGTAAACGTAAAGCTGCGGCAATAAACCCGCCAGCGGCAGCGATTTCCGCCAGAATTTCCAGGTGTCGCGCGGGCTGACCTGCAGTTTGACCAGATGCCCCGGCTGTTCAAACAGCAAGGTTAATTGCATCAGCCTCCCCTGCTTTAATGCGTGCAACAAAGGCGCGAACCAAGCACCTTCATTTTCCAATCCGCTATCCTTATTAATAGCCAACCAAGTGCTATCTGCGTCGTAGCTCAATAGCTGCTGCGCATTTTGCGGTATTCCATGCGACGGCACTTGCCTGAAAAGATTTAAACCCTTGATCAGTGGAGTTTCACCCAGCATGCATAGGCGCTCCACGACTTGCGAGCCAGCCATTTGCGGCAACACGCCACCGCCCGACAGCCAGATACTATTCGCCGCGAGTTCGCCACGCTGTTCGCGTGCCTGGTTAACCGGGTGCTCGAACATCAGCATCTGCATTTCATTGAGCAGGCGGTTCCACTTAACAGCGCCTGCACCACGAGGCATATAGGACGTGGTTTCCAGGCCGATGACCAGTTGCGGCTGGGTTGTGCTTATCTCGGGATCGGATGGCAAACGCAGGTAGCATCGGCCTGACGTCCCGCCCTGGATGAATTCAAGCCCGTCCTCGGCAAAATGCCGGTTGAGCGACGCCACTAACTCTGCCGCCTCACCAGCGGCCAACGGCAATATACCAGCCAGCGTAAAGTAGTCGCGCTGCAATACAAAGTGCACGAAATCCACGTTGAGCCAGTAATCAGCACCCGCTTCAGGATGGGTGTTTTCAGCAAGGCTGGAGATTGCAGCCACGGGCCAGTCAGCCTGCTTTTCAATCGAAACCGCCTGGCATAGCAAAGCATCCGGCGCATCGTCCACGCGGCTTTGCGTACCGATGCCCAGCAAGCGCTGCAGGCTGGGCATCGGCGTATTCGCCAACACGGCCTGGGTAGGCTGATCTATAAAGAGAGTCAATTTCACAGAGATGTCACTTTGTTATGGTGGGGTACGGCGTTAAAATGGCTAGTCGGGAACTGCGGCGCCTGAACTGCGGCCCTTAAAGTAACGCCGTGCCGTAAAATCCGCTGCCGATTGAACATGCACCGGATTCCTGCGTCATACATAACGCAAGAAGCAATTAGCTATCCTAAATACCACGCAAGAAATCACGACAACAGACATGAATGATACGCTATGGAACTGATTTTATGGCGCCACGCCGAAGCTGAAGATACATATCCGGACATGAGCCGCGCACTCTCGGGCAAGGGCCAGCAGCAGGCGAAAAAGATGGGCGCCTGGCTCAGGCAGCACCTGCCGGCCAATACGCGCATACTGGTGAGCCCTGCCAAACGCACCCAGCAAACCGCAGAAGCGATCGGCCTGCCGTTTACCACCGTCGAGTCACTAGCGCCCGGCGCTTCTGCCCAGCAAATACTGGATGCCGCACAATGGGCCACCGCCAATGACACTGCACTTATCATCGGCCACCAGCCCACACTCGGCATTGCAGCAGCACTGGCGATGACACACAAGCCGCATTACTGGTGCATCAAGAAAGCCAGCCTGTGGTGGATCGCCAGCCGCATCCGCGGGCATGAGGAACAGGCTATTTTACGGGCGGTCATTTCACCGGATTTCATATAACCCTTGGACCGAATAGCAAATCAACCATAATAATGGTAGTTAAATAAGGTAGGCAGGAGAAGACATGAGAACAGTACTGGTGGCAAACCCCAAGGGCGGCAGCGGCAAGACCACACTGGCGACCAACCTCGCAGGCTATTTTGCCAATCGCAATCGCCATGTAGTGCTCTCCGACATGGACAGGCAACAGTCTTCCCTGGGCTGGCTGGAGCGGCGCCCGGACAACCTGCCACTGATCCATGGCCTTAACGGGCGCGGCAAGAACAGCGACAGCCTGAGTGCGGACTGGAGCATTATCGACTCCCCTGCCGGCCTGCACGGCGAGAAATTGAGCGAAGCGGTGAAGCGCGCCGACTGGGTGGTGGTACCCATGCAATCGTCCACCTTCGACATCGGGGCCACCCAGGATTTTTTACAGGTAC
>JAZKEL010000248.1:0-4368 GCA_040387075.1 Pseudomonadota bacterium | reverse complement strand
TCATCGAAGATCATGACGATGTCGGAATTCAATACCTTCTGTATGCGCATCGATTCTTCAGGGGTGAGGAAACAGCTATCGCCATTGATCGGCGAGCGGAATTTCACACCTTCTTCCGTGATCTTGCGCAGGTCGCCTAGGCTCCATACCTGGAAGCCGCCGGAGTCGGTGAGGATAGGGCCGTCCCATCCCATGAAACCGTGCAAGCCGCCATGCGCTGCGATCACCTCCAAACCGGGACGCAACCAAAGGTGGAAGGTATTGCCCAACAGGATATGTGCCCCTATCTCCCGGACTTCGATGGGGGACAAGGCTTTGACGGAGCCGTAGGTGCCCACCGGCATGAAGGCCGGTGTCTGCACATCGCCGTGTGCCAGGCTGACGGTGCCGCGACGCGCTGCCCCGTCTGTGGTGATAAGTGAAAATTGCATAAGTAACGATCTTTAGTAAATCAACAATGGAGCGCAAAAAAACAAGACGCGATACTATCATAGCGAGTCTTGATGAATTAATGCCTTTATGCCTTTAATGTGCGCTTTGGTATACTGAATGCGCTAGACAGGAATTAAAGTCAGACAGGATAACTTCAGGCAATAACCCAGGAATCAACACATGGCAGAACCCACATTACGTCCACGCCGCAGGAAGCTGTTGCAGACCAACCTGCGTGAACGCAGCATTTACCTGTTGCCCAACCTGTTTACCACGGCCGCCCTGTTTGCGGGGTTTTATGCCATCGTCCAGGCCATGAACGGCAGGTATGAGCATTCCGCTGTCGCCATCTTCATCGCCATGGTGATGGACGGGCTGGACGGCCGCGTGGCACGCATGACCAACACGCAAAGTGCATTCGGCGCAGAATACGACAGCCTATCCGACATGGTGTCGTTCGGCGTGGCGCCTGCGCTGGTGCTGTATGTGTGGGCCTTGCAGCCACTCGGCAAACTGGGCTGGATCGCTGCATTCATCTACTGCGCATGCGCAGCCTTGCGCCTGGCACGCTTCAACACCAAGCTGGACGATGCCGACAAACGTTACTTCCAGGGCTTGCCCAGCCCAGCCGCTGCCGCCTTGATGGCCGGCCTAGTATGGGTCTGCTTCGACAACGAAGTGCCTGGCGACGCCGTCTTCTTCGGCTGGATGAAGATGAAATGGCTGGCATGGGGCGTGACCGTGTTTGCCGGCCTGTCCATGGTGAGCGACCTTAAATTCTATAGCGGCAAGGACATCAACCTGCGCAGCAGCGTGCCGTTCGCCGTCATCATCTTCATCGTGCTGGCCTTCGTGCTGATCTCCTACAGTCCGCCGGAAGTGCTATTCATGGTCTCGCTGGTATATGGAGTATCCGGGTATGTCTTCTGGGTGGTGCGCAGGCTGAAGCAGAAAAAGGGTAATCCACTCGCTTAAAGTCGTTTGTTCTCTAGCCTGATTTAAAGCTGAATCTCATGGATTTACCTATCGGCTTGATAGGTAAATTTAATATGTAAACAAGCGCTTGAAGTATTGCCTGCGCAAAAAAAAGTAGTTATAGTCTCGACCTATGTTTTCAAACCGCTCTACATCATTACCACTTTCAAGCACCAGCCTGTTCCTGGCTGGCGTTCTGCTGCGCGTCGCGCGCTAAATATCCCCCACACTCCGGCAGTACCTAATTCCATCATGGCAACTTAATGATGGTAAATTCTATGTAACAAAATTTCGATACGAAATTAAGATCTGGATAAAAAAATCATGAACGATAATTTAATTATTTTTGATACCACATTGCGCGACGGCGAGCAGAGCCCGGGTGCCTCAATGACCAAGGAAGAGAAGATCCGCATCGCGCGCCAGCTTGAGAAGCTGGGCGTGAACGTGATCGAAGCCGGTTTCGCTGCTGCCAGCCCCGGCGATTTCGACTCCATCCATGCCATCGCCGAAGTGATCAAGAACTCCACCGTGTGTTCCCTCGCGCGGGCCAACGAGAACGATATCCGCCGTGCCGGCGAAGCCATCAAGCCGGCCGTCAAAGGGCGTATCCACACCTTTATCGCCACGTCGCCCATCCACATGGAGAACAAACTTCGCATGACGCCTGACCAGGTGCTTGAACGTGCCGTGCAGGCCGTCAAATGGGCGCTTGAATACACGGATGACGTGGAATTCTCCGCAGAGGACGCCGTCCGTTCCGACATGGATTTCCTGGTGAAGGTGTTCGATGCCGTCATCGAAGCCGGCGCCAAGACCATCAACGTGCCGGATACCGTCGGTTATTCCATCCCCGCCTTGTGGGCAGAGCGTATGCAGCAGTTGATCGCCCGCGTGAAGAATTCCGACAAGGTAGTGTGGTCGACGCATTGTCATAACGACCTGGGCATGGCGGTCGCCAACTCGCTCGCTGCCGTGATGGCCGGTGCGCGCCAGGTGGAATGCACCATCAATGGCCTCGGCGAACGTGCCGGCAACGCCAGCCTTGAGGAGATCGTGATGGCGGTGCGCACGCGCCGCGACATCTTCAATCTCGAGACCAGCATCGACACCACCCAGATCGTGCCGACTTCCAAGATGGTCTCCACCATCACCGGCTACCCGGTGCAGCCTAACAAGGCCGTGGTCGGTGCCAATGCGTTCGCGCACGAATCCGGTATTCACCAGGATGGCGTGTTGAAGCACCGCGAAACCTACGAGATCATGCGTGCCGAAGACGTGGGCTGGAACGCCAACAAGCTCACCTTGGGCAAGTTGTCCGGGCGTAACGCCTTCCGCTCCCGCCTGGTGGAGTTGGGCATCGAGCTTGTCGGCGACGAAGCATTGAACGCAGCGTTCGCCCGCTTCAAGACCTTGGCCGACAAGAAATCGGAGATCTTCGATGAGGATTTGCATGCCTTAGTCAGCGACGAGTTCGTGTCCGAAGCGACCGAGTATTTCAAGCTGGTGTATTTGCAGGTCTGTTCGCAGACCGGCGAAACGCCGCATGCGGTGGTGACCATCCTCGATAACGGCGCTGAGAAGCGCGCGGAAGCGGACGGCGGCGGCCCGGTGGATGCAGCCTTCAAGGCGATTGAAAGCATGGTGGCTAGCGGTGCCGAGTTGCAACTGTATTCCGTCAACAACATCACCAGCGGTACCGACGCACAGGGGGAAGTGACCGTGCGCTTGTCGAAAGGCGGCCGTATCGTCAACGGGCAGGGCGCGGATACCGACATCGTGATCGCGTCCGCCAAGGCGTATTTGAACGGTCTGAACAAGATCTACTCGAAGTCCGAACGTGCGCACCCGCAGGGCGAGGGTCTGTAGAGCATTGAATGCGTAGTTTTGCAATCAGAAGGCCGGCCTGGTGAAACCAGGCTGGCTGTTCAACCAGAAGCTCCTGGTCGCCCTGGCCTTGCTGTCGCTCTATTTCATCTGGGGTTCGACCTACCTCGCCATGCGTTTCGCCATCGATAGCTTTCCGCCGTTCATGATGGCGGCCATGCGCTTCACCATCGCCGGTTTTCTGCTGTATGTGTTCCTGCGCCTGTACGGGCGGCCGAATCCGCCGCTCAAGGAATGGCTGGGTTCGCTGGTGGTGGGCTTCCTGCTACTGGCGGTCGGCAATGCGGGGGTCGCCTACGCCGAGAAAACGGTGTCGACCAGCATCGCGGCGCTCGTCATCTCTACCGTGCCATTGTGGATGGCCATCTTCTCCGGGCTGTGGGGCAAATGGCCCGGCAAACGCGAGTGGCTGGGCGTCATCATTGGCACTTTCGGCGTGGCCCTGCTTAGCCTGAACGGCACCATACAGGCGAGCCCGCTAGGAGCGTTTTTACTTCTGTTATCTGCCATGGCATGGTCGTTCGGTTCAGTGTGGGGCAAGTACTTGCCTATGCCGCAAGGCGCCATGGCCAGCGCTACGCAGATGCTCACCGGCGGAATCGTATTGATCTTCGTCAGCGTATTGGCTGGCGAACATTGGCCAGCCGCACCGACACGGGACTCCGTCCTGGCGATGGTGTTCCTCGTCGTGCTGGGGTCGTTAGTGGCCTATAGTGCCTATCTGTATTTATTGAAAACAGTGCGGCCGCTGCTGGCCACCAGCCATACTTTCGTCAACCCGCTGGTCGCCATCTTCCTCGGCGCATGGCTTGCGCATGAAGCGGTCGGCATCGTGGAGTATGCGGCATTGGCCATCATCATTACCGGGGTTGCGCTGGTCATCACCCAACCGGCAAGACCCATCAACGCGTAGTATTTCACCGCTTATTATTCACCACTAGTATTGGAGATTCATTTGCAACTCGCTTTATTCGATTTAGACAACACCTTATTGGCAGGCGACAGCGATTTTCAATGGGGGCAGTTCCTCATCGAGGAAGGCCTGCTGGAGCGCGAAACGCACGAGGCGAAGAA
>JAZKEL010000247.1:1662-17797 GCA_040387075.1 Pseudomonadota bacterium | reverse complement strand
TTTTCATGGACGAATGTAGAAGCCTTGCGTAAGCTGGGCGAGCGCCACAATCTCACTTTGTAAAAATGCAATTTGCGTTGCAATACGGCGTTGCTCGCAAAAAATTACTCCTGACATAGCACATGTATGCGGCGTCGCAATTTTTTACTCGCGCCTTGTCTTGTTTAGCAACTTGAATTTTTAGCGGTGCCCTTAAGGTATTTATATGCAAGAGACTTTAGAAAAACCGATCATCAAATCCGAGCCCATCAAGTTCGAGCGCTTCCAAGCCAGCCAAGAGGCAGACCTGCAGGCGCGCATCATCGCTGCCAAAGCAAAGCTGGGCAAGAAGCTGGTGATCCTCGGCCACCATTACCAGCAGGAAAGCGTGTACCGGCATGCCGATTACACCGGCGACTCGCTCAAGCTATCGCGGTTTGCGGCGGAAACGGATGCGCAATACATCGTCTTCCTGGGCGTACATTTCATGGCGGAAGTCGCTGACATCCTGTCGCGTCCTGAACAGATCGCGATCCTGCCTGACCTTGCCGCCGGATGCTCCATGGCGGATATGGCGAACCTGGCGAAAGTGGAGCGTTCGCGCCGCGAGCTGTCCAAGGTGCTGGATTTCGATGCCACCATCACACCGATCACTTACATCAACTCCGCTGCCGACCTGAAAGCCTTCTGCGGCGAGCACGGCGGCATCGTGTGTACCTCCACCAATGCCACCAAGATCATCGAGTGGGGCTTCAAACAGCGCGAGAAAGTACTGTTCTTCCCCGACCAGAACCTGGGCCGCTGGTCTGGTTACAAGATGGGTATCCCGCTGGAGCAGATGCCGGTGTGGGATCCCGACCAGCCCATGGGCGGGCTGACCGAAGAGCAGATCAGGAACGCGAAAATCCTGTTATGGAAGGGCCATTGTGCCGTGCACCAGATGTTCCGCGAGCAGAACATCATCAACTTCCGCCGCGAGCATCCGGAAGGCCTGGTGATCTCGCATCCGGAAGCGCCGTTCGAAGTGTGTGTGCAATCCGATTATGTCGGTTCGACCGAATACATCCTCAAAACAGTCAGTGATGCGCCCGCTGGCACACGCTGGCTGGTGGGCACCGAACTCAACCTGGTGAACCGCCTGGCCGAGAAGATGAAACCGGAAGGCAAGATCGTGCAGTTCATGTCGCACGTGGTGTGCGAATGCTCCACCATGGCGCGCATCGATCCGCAGCATTTGGCGTGGACGCTGGAGAACTTGGCCGAGGGTAACGTGGTCAACCAGATCAAGGTGATGCCGCAGGAAGCTGCACTGGCGAAACTGACGCTTGACCGCATGCTGGCTGCTTCCTGAGCATGCTGTAAACCGTATTAATCCGTACTTTTCCTGTATTTAAAGGTAAAGCCAAGCTATGCGCGTTCAGACGTGTGCTGCCGTTAACAGGTTGTAAAGACACTCATGAACAGAATATTACGCATTGCCACTTACAACATCCATAAAGGGCTGAGCAGCTTCAATGCGCGCCTGGTGCTGGATAATCAACGCGACCTGATCCGCAAACTGCATGCAGATATCGTGTTCCTGCAGGAAGTGCGGGGTGCGCATAGCCGCCACAGCAAGCTTTCCATGGCGGGGCAATACGAGTTCCTGGCCGACAGCATATGGCCTGAATTCGCCTATGGTAAAAACGCCGTCCGCACCGACGGGCACCACGGCAATGCCATCCTTTCCAAATATCCAATCGTTAAATGGGAAAACGAAGACGTTTCCGCCCATGCCAGTGAACAGCGCGGCTTGCTGCATTGCGAAATTGCCGTTCCCGACTGGGACCAGAACCTGCATTGCATCTGCGTGCACTTGGGCCTCTTCGCGCGCTGGCGTACCCAGCAACTGGCGGCCATGCGCGCGCGCATCCATAGTATGGTGCCCCCTCATGCACCATTGATTATTGCGGGCGATTTTAACGACTGGCGGCAGAAAGTCGGCCAGAGCCTGGCGGGCGACCTCAACCTGACGGAGGTATTCGAGCATACCAGCGGCAAGCCGGCGCGTAGCTTTCCTTCCCTCATGCCCTTGTTCCGCCTGGATAGGATCTACACACGCGGCTTCCATGTGCAGCACAGCCAGGTGCATGGTGGCCTGAGCTTCGGCAATGCTTCCGACCATGCTGCTCTCAGCGCTTCGCTGATCCGCAATATCGAGACATAACGCTGTGAGCCGTTACGTAAAAGGTAACCAAGTCACCCTGCTGCGTAACGGTACCGATTATTTTCCTGCATTGCTGTCCGAGATACAGGCCGCGCTGCATGAAATCCATATCCAGACTTATATCTACGAAGCCGACGATATCGGTCGCCAGGTCGGCGATGCGCTGATCCTGGCCGCACAGCGCGGTGTCAATGTCTGCCTGCTGATGGACGGCTTCGGCAGCAAGGAGCTGCCGCCCAGCTATGTGGAAGAGCTTGAAAAAGGCGGCGTCCAGGTGCTGGTGTTCCGCCCCCAGATATCCCCATGGACATTCAAGAGCAACCGGCTGCGACGCCTGCACCGCAAGGTTTCGGTGTTCGACGGCAGGGTAGCGTTCGTCGGCGGCATCAACATCATTGATGACCTCAACGTACCCGGTAATAACGGGCCGCGCATCGATTATGCGGTACGCATCGAAGGCGTGATGGTGCCCGATATCCTGACCAGGGTACAACGCCTGTGGCGGCATATTTCCTGGCGCCACCTGCAAAGCACCCAGCACCAATACCAGCCTGTGCCGATGCCGCCAGTGCCAGGCAACAGCATGCTGGCAAAGTATGTGGTCCGGGACAATATCCTGCACCGGCGCGATATCGAGCAGATGTATATGCAAGGCATCCGGCAGGCGAAAAAAGATATCCTCATCGCCAACGCCTATTTCATTCCCGGCGTGGCATTCCGTAATGCACTCATCGATGCAGCCAAGCGTGGGGTCAGGGTGAGGCTGTTACTGCAGGGCAGGCGCGAGCACATGCTGATGATCGCGACACATGCGCTCTATAGCAATTTCCTGCGAAATGACATCGAGATCTACGAGTACCGTAAAAGCTTTATGCATAGCAAAGTAGCCGTGATCGACGGTAACTGGGCGACGGTGGGTTCATCCAATATCGATCCGTTCAGCCTGCTGCTATCCAGGGAGGCCAACGTATTCGTCAAAAACGGGAAATTCGCTGCGGAGTTGCGCGGCTGCATAGAACAGGATATCGAACACGGTGCCGTGCAGGTACTGGCGCGGGATTGGGAGCATGGGCATGTGCTGAAGCGCACGGTGTCCTGGCTGGTGTTTATACTGGTGCGCTTTGTATTGGGGCTGATCGGGTATCCCAACCGCCATTGATGATTAAGCCTCGTGCTTTGTAGCTAACCCAGGTTTGCTTAATGCACATCCTCAAGATCATGGAATCCGGCAAAGATGTCGGAAAGCTGGGCAAGGTCGCCTTTTGCCATGCGTAACCGTTCGAGATATCCCTGGTCTTCATCGGCGTGAATGTAGCCTAACTGCCAGCCCGGATACTCCGGCGGGTAATGCTCTACTTTCTCCAGGTAAAGCACATCCCAGTCGTAAGCATTGACGGTGGTTTCCAGCCTGGTCTTCGCCCTTAATATACTGTCGCGGCTACCGGTGATGTAATGCAGGAAATAGCGGCCGTCATACATAAGCAGGCCGCGGATTTTATTGTCCTCATAGAATTTACGCGCCGAGCTGATGACCTTGCCGAATTGTTCTGCGTCCATGTCGATGGCGACGCAGGTATAACAGAACAACATCAATTCCTGGTTCATTGCTGGCTTTCGTGAAGTGTATGCATACACTTAAGGCATTTTGTATGCCACTTAGCGACATTCGGTTAAGCCGTTGTTTTTCATTAAATTCGCTTTTTCATTGCTTCAATCCATGATGGCGACATTACCGGGGTTTCAACAGGCCTGCCGATATCCCGACAAGAGCGAGTTGGTCCTAACGCGGCAGTTTGGCCAGCTCGATGGAAGCGGTATGCGCAAAAATATGCAGGATGGAGCGAATGTGGTCGGTGTGCTTCAGCGGTATGCGGAAGATAACGTAAAGGAACCCGATGACCTGTCCATCGGGTTTGTAAAGTTGCGTGCCGATATAGGCTTCCGCACCTAGTGCATTTAGCTGGGTCGAAGCCGGATAGCGCGCAGCCACGTTTTCCGCTATCACGCAATCGTGCGCATTGAGCAGGTCACGGCACGGTGTATCGTCGAGCGGATACCTGAAATTCTCGATGAATTCGCCATCCAGCATGACAGCGACTGTCTGCGCAAATTCGCGGTCATCCGGGCAGATGCGGGCGATGATGCCGGCATCCGCGTCGAAGGTATTCACCACATTGGTGAGGAAGGTCTCGAAGAAATCCTTGCCGGCGCGGGTACTGATCGCCAGCGCTATCTTGAGTGTGGCCTCCTTGACTTGTTCGGCTTCGTTCAACAGGCGCAGGCGCACCATTTCGCCGGCGATGCCCAGCGTGATTCTTTCCAGTACCGCTACCTGGTCGTCGGTGGCAGGCAATACGTCATTTGAATATAAGCCCAGGAAACCCAGCGCTGTGTCCTTGTCCATCAGCGGCAGGAAAATCACGCCACGATACCCCAGTTCTTGCGCTTCCGGCATCCGCTGGCCGACCTCCAGGTCGGTGCCGATGTCGGCAGACGCCATGGGCTTGCCTTCACGCAGGGTACGGCCGATCGGCCCATGGCCTACGTCGAACTCGTCAGACCAGCTACGCTGCTTGGTGACGAGGTAGCGGATATCTTCACGACGTCCGCAATGGGCGACCGGGATGATGCTTTTATTGGGGTCGTTATTGGGAATGCCAACCCATGCCATGTCAAATCCACCTGCTTCCACTGCGGCGCGGCATGCACCATAGAGCAACTCTGTTTCATGCTGGGATACCTGCGCTAAAGCCTTGCATGCCGCCTCGAAAGCGCTCAGGGAGCGTTCAGGATTCAGTCGTGCGCTGGGTATGGATTCGGACATGCTGGATAGGATAGCCTGGTTACTATAGTGCAAAGTTTACAATAAGAATCTTGCGAATTGTAGTGCCGGAAATTGAAAAAGCCAGGCACTCGGACCTGGCTTTTTTGCCTGTGTCGCTACTAGGGTCTTGTCAGCCGTTGACGATGACGCCGCCGTTCACGTGGATGATCTGCCCGCTCATGTATGAGGAGTCATTCGCCGCAAGGAATACGTACGCCGGTGCGATCTCGCTGGGCTGGCCGACGCGTTTGAAGGGCACCTGGTTGCCAAACTTGCTGACCTTTTCCGCATCGAAGGTGGCGGGTATCAATGGCGTCCATACCGGCCCCGGTGCTACTGCATTCACCAGGATTTCGCGTTCGATCAATTGTTCAGACAGCGAGCGTGTATACGACACGATAGCGCCTTTGGTGGCGGAGTAATCCAGCAAGGTCTTGTTGCCTTTGTACGCAGTGACCGACGCGGTGTTGATGATACGCGCGCCTTTTTCCAAGTGTGGCAGGGCGGCCTTCACTGTGTAGAACATGGAGAATATATTGGTCCTGAAGGTCTGCTCAAGTTGCTGCTGGCTGATGTCTTCGATGCTGTCCTGCGGATATTGCTGTCCTGCATTGTTCACCAGGATATCCAGGCGGCCGAAGGTGTCGATGGTTTTCTGAATCAGCGACCGGCAAAACGCTTCATCGCCCACGTCGCCTGCAATGTTGAGGCATCTGCCGCCCGCGCCTTCTACCAGCGCTTGCGTTGCCTGCGCATCTTCATGCTCTTCCAGGTAATTGATCACCACATCGGCGCCTTCCATGGCGAAATGCACGGCGACGGCGCGGCCTATGCCGCTGTCACCGCCGGTGATGATGGCTACCTTGCCCTTCAGCTTCGCACTGCCCCGATATTCGGGGTGGATATACTGCGGCTGCGGATCCATTTCGGCTTCCGAGCCGGGTTGTGTGGATTGGTGTTGCGGAGGCTGGTTAATGTCGTCATCCATGGCGGTGTCCCTAATCAACGAAGTATTGATTACGCATGGTAAACGCCAGGAAAATGCCTGGGCTATCAGGCATGGATGATAGTCATGTAGGAAAAATCAGCATTCGCCATGCAAGATGCTCGATGCAACCGCCCCGGTGAATAATGTTTTTGTTAAAAAGAATTTCTCCGCTAACATTCTAGGCTTGCCGGGTTTCTTAAAATCCCTTCATTTCTAGCTTGTATCTATCTTTGGCCACTATGTTAAAACTCGCTTTCTGGCGCTTTCTCTCCCACTTCGGGCCTTACGCCCCCCTGATGGCACTTTTCCTGGTCGGCCTGCTTTTCCTGTCCTTGTCCCGCATCGGCCTGATGCTGTGGCAGTGGCCGCGGGTACAGGCGACCGGTATATGGCCGCAGATGCTGGTGCAGGGCGTGCGGGTGGACATCATCCAGTTGTCGCTGCTGTGCCTGATCCCCTTGCTGCTGGCACCGCTGGCGGCGTTTACCGGCCTGTGGCCTGCCTGGCAGAAGTTCACGTTTGTGTGGGTGGTCGCGTGCATCACCCTGCTGTTCTTCCTGGAGGCGGCCACGCCCGGCTTCATCGGCGAATACGACGTGCGGCCGAACAGGTTATTTGTCGAATACCTGAAGTACCCGAAAGAAGTGCTGCCCATGCTGTGGAACGGGTTCCGTGTGCATGTGTTCCTGGGCGTGATCGTCACAGTGGCCACGCTGTGGCTCATCAGCCGCTTCATGCAGCCCTGGCTGGCGATGCAGAATACCTGGAGCGCGACCATGACGCTTCTGGCGTGGCCGGCTATCTTCCTGCTGCTGGCATTCGCCATCCGCTCTACGACCGGCCACCGGCCTGCCAACCCGGCCATGTTCGCGTTGACCACCGACTCCATGGTCAACAGTCTGATCCTGAATTCCGCTTGGTCGGTGACGCATGCCATCTACAACCTCAAACACGAGGCGAAATCCAGCGAGATGTACGGCAAGATGCCCGGCGCAGAGGTGATCGCCTTGCTGGCCGGTGACCGCCTGGATAACCCCGGTACCGCGCCATTCCTCGGCAACGTCGAATTGCCTACATTGAATCACCTCATACCCAGCCGTAAACGCGATAAGCCGCTCAACCTGGTCATCATCCTGGAAGAAAGCCTGGGCGCGACCTTCGTCGGCTCGCTGGGCGGCGTACCGGTGACGCCGGAACTGGAGAAGCTGAAGGAAGAGGGCTGGTGGTTCGAGCAGCTGTATGCCACCGGCACGCGCTCGGTACGCGGCATCGAGGCTGTGGTCACCGGCTTCCCGCCCACACCGGCGCAGAGCGTGGTTAAGCTGTCCCTGTCGCAGCAGCATTTCTTCTCGCTGGCAGATTTGCTGGGCAGGCGCGGTTACCACACCGAATTCATCTACGGCGGCGAATCGCATTTCGACAACATGAACGGCTTCTTCATGGGCAACGGTTTCCAGGCCGTGACCGATCAGAAGGATTACAAAGACCCGGTATTCGTCGGTAGCTGGGGCGCCTCGGACGAGGATTTGTTCAACAAGGCGCACGAGCAGATACTGGCGCAGCATGAGCAGGGCAAGCCATTCTTCACACTGGTGTTTTCTTCTTCCAACCATTCGCCGTTCGAGTTTCCCGACGGCCGTATCGAGCTGCACGACCCGGTGAAAGCCACCGAGAACAACGCAGTGAAGTATGCCGATTACGCGCTAGGAAAATTCTTCGAGCAGGCCAAACGCAGCGACTACTGGAAAGACACGGTATTTGTGGTGGTGGCCGATCACGATATCCGCGTGCGCGGCGATAGCCTGGTACCGATCAAGAATTTCCACATCCCGGCCCTGATCCTCGGCGCCGATATCGAGCCGCGCAAGATCAAGACCGTCGCCAGCCAGATCGACCTGCCTGTGACAGCATTGTCGTTGATGGGCGTTGAAGCCGACCAGCCCATGACGGGCCGCGACATCAGCAAGGAGCCTGCAGACCTGCCGGGCCGCGCCATGATGCAGTTCGAGCAACATTACGCGTGGATGGAAGGCAATAAAGTGGTGGTCTTGCGCGCCGGCCAGCCGCCGGCGCACGCCAGTTACGATGTGGGCACCAAGTCGCTAAGCATGGCGGAAAGGCCGGCCGGTGCGGATACAGTGGAAAAGCGCGCACTGGCGAATGTGCTGCTGCCGACAATGCTCTACCGCGAACAAAAATACCGCTTGCCGGAATCGCCAGAAGCGAAAAAATAAATGCCTGCAACCGATGCCCTGGGAGCCAATATCCATGCGGCTCCCAGGGCATCGCGTTTGATTGTTTTATATTCGTATATAGTTGATGCAATATAACGTTTACGCCTATCGAAAGGACATCCCATGAAAAGCTACCGCAAGGAACTCTGGTTCAACCCACCCACCCGCGTCGCCTTCATCAACATTACGCCGCAGGTGCGCGAATGCTTGCGCGACAGCGGCGTGCGCGAAGGGCTGATCCTGATCAATGCCATGCACATCACCGCCAGCGTGTTCATCAACGATGACGAATCCGGTCTGCACCACGACTACAAGGAATGGCTGGAACGCCTGGCTCCGCACGAGCCCATCCGTAATTACCGTCATAACGACACCGGCGAGGACAATGCGGATGCCCACATGAAGCGTCAGGTGATGGGCCGCGAGGTGGTGGTCGCCGTGACCGACGGCCAGCTGGATTTCGGCCCGTGGGAACAGATTTTCTACGGCGAATTCGACGGCAGGCGCAACAAGCGCGTGCTGGTGAAAGTGATCGGCGAATAACGGTTCGTTGTTCTATCACTAAGAAAACTATAGGAATTACCTGGTATGCCGAATAAAGTCCTGGTCATTTTTGCCCATCCCAGCTTTGAAACCTCGCGCATCAACCGCGCGCTGGTCAATGCCATTCCCGAATCCGGCGTGACGTTTCACGACCTGTACGAGCATTACCCGGAGCAGATGATCGATATCCCCAGCGAGCAGGCACTGATCGAGGCGCATGACGTCATCGTGTTCCAGCATCCCCTGTACTGGTACTCGTGCCCCGCGCTGATGAAGAACTGGATAGACTCCGTGCTGACCTACAATTGGGCTTACGGCCCCGAGGGTGCCGCGCTCAAGGGGAAATTCTGGGTGCATGCCATCACCAGCGGCGGCGCGGCAGGGGTCTACCAGCGCATGGCGTATAACCAGTTTTCCATTGCCGAACTGCTGCGGCCGTTCGAACAGACGGCGGCGCTGTGCGCCATGGATTACCTGCAGCCATTGCTGGCGCAGGACGCCAACAACATGACCGAGCTGGAATTGATGGCCACCGTAAAACGCTATAGCGCCTGGCTGCAGGATCTGGTGGTGGGCGAACTACCGCCCCGGGTGCACACCTTCCATGCGCCGCAAACCGATTTCCTGGTAGAGCACCTAGCAGTCTGATTCCCTCTATCCATCCTCATTCATTATTTAAGATAAAGATTCAATCATGGCCGAAGCGCATACCTCTGGACTGCTGATCGAAAGCGCGATTTACCTGGCGGCTGCGGTCATCGCCGTGCCTGTCTCCAAACGCATCGGCCTGGGGTCGGTGCTGGGTTACCTCATCGCCGGCATTATCATCGGCCCCTGGGGATTGGGGCTGATCGACGATACCGAGACCGTGCTGCAATTCGCGGAGTTCGGTGTGGTGATGATGCTGTTCCTTATCGGGCTAGAACTTGAGCTGGATAAGCTGCTGGAGCTGCGCATGCCGATTTTCGGCGTCGGGGGCCTGCAAGTGGTCGGTACCACCGCGCTGGTGTTTGCGCTGGGATTGGCGATAGACTCGGCTCTGGCATTGCACCTGGACTGGCGCCTGCTGCTGGTCGCTGCCATGGGCGTGGCGATGTCATCCACCGCCATTGCCATGCAGACCTTGTCGGAACTGGGTGTGATGAACCAGCCTGCGGGCAAGTCCGCCTTTGGTGTGCTGCTGTTCCAGGACCTAGCGGTGATCCCGCTGATGCTGATCCTGTTGCTGCTGGCGCCTGGTAGCCAGGCAGATGGCGGCCTGCACATGAACTGGTGGGCGATAGGCAAGGCGGTGGGCCTGGTCGCCTTGATCGTGGTGGGCGGTAATTACGTGCTGCGCCCGGTGCTGCGTTATATCGCCAACACCGGCCTGCGCGAGATATTCATCGCCTTCTCGCTATTGCTGGTGATCGGTGTCTCCATCCTGATGACCTCCGTCGGCCTTTCCATGGCGTTGGGCGCGTTCATCGCCGGCCTGTTGCTGGCGGATTCCGAATACAGGCAGGAGCTTGAGCTGGATATCGAACCGTTCAAAGGCCTGCTGCTGGGGTTGTTCTTCATTGCGGTGGGCATGTCGGTCAACCTGAGCCTGATCATGCAGCAGCCCTTGCTGGTCATCAGCCTGGCGCTGGGCTTCGTGCTGCTCAAGATCGTATTCCTGTATGGGCTGGGCAGGGCATTCAAGCAAAAGAACGCCGATGCATGGCTGTTCGCCGTCACCCTGTCGCAAGTGGGCGAATTTGCTTTTGTCATCTACAACGCCGCTGCCGCCTCGGCCATCCTGAGCCAGGAAACTACCAGTTTGCTCAATTCGGTAGTGGCGATCTCCATGCTCACCACGCCGCTGCTGATACTGCTGTACAACATGTACCAGCGCCGCCGCATGCGCCTGAAAGACGATAGTCATGATGAATTCGAGGAGCAGCGCAAAGTCATCGTCGCCGGCTTCGGCCGCTTCGGCCAGGTACTGACGCGCTTGCTGAACGGTATAGGCAAACCGCCGACGGTGATAGATTTCGACCCCAACCAGATCGAACTGATGCGTAATTTCGGCCACAAGGCCTATTACGGCGACATCACCCGGCCGGATGTTCTGCAGGCGGCCGGCATCGCCAATGCCAGCCTGCTGGTGCTCGCCATCGACAATGCCGAGGATGCCCTGACCACGGCGCGGTATGTGCGCAAGCATTACCCGCACGTGAAGATACTGGCGCGGGCGCGCAATCGTACGGTGGCATTCGAGTACATGGACATGGAGATCGATTGCGTGCGCGAGACCTTCCATTCATCGCTGCAACTGGGGGAGAAAGTGCTGCGTGAATTAGGCTATTCCGCTTTCCAGGCGCATCGCTCCGCCTGGCGTTTCCGCCAGCATGATGAAGGCCTGCTGCTCGAATCCCACCCTATCCGCAATGACATGCAGCAACTGGTGACCAACAGTGCCAAGGCCCGTAGCGACCTGATGAGCATACTTTCGCACGAGCTGGGGGAGACGGAGGTAGCGGCGCCCAACGAGAGCTGGTTCGCCAATGTGACCAAGGCGAAATCCTGATCGCCTTGCGCCAGCCGCTAAGCTTAGCGGCTGGATATTGCTTTAACCCTGGATATAACTTTAGCCCTGAATATAACTTTCCATCTGCTTGATCAGGAACTGTTGGTACTCAATGGTGGCCTGCACCAGGTCGCCAATGGATAATACGCCTAGCACCTTCCCTTCGTGTATCACCGGCAGGTGGCGTATGCGCTTGCCGGACATCAGGTTCATGCATTCTTCCATGGTTTTGTCGGGCTCAACGGTGATGACGGTGGTGGACATGACCTCGCTCACCGGCGTGGTTTTAGACGTCCTGCCCTTCAACACCACTTCACGCGCATAGTCGCGTTCGGAAAATACACCGGCCAGTTTTTCTCCGTCCAGTACCAGCAGGGCGCCTATGCGATGTTCCGACATGGATACCAGTGCATCGTAAACCAGGGTGGCGGGTGCCACCGAAAAGATCTTGTTGCCTTTCGCTTCCAGCAGTTGGCGTGCGGTTTTCATGATGTTCTCCTCATTGCCGTTTTTATTGGTCAAATCTTGTTGCTTTGATCGTATGGGTCAAGCTCGATATTTGCCTGGCTCATGCCTACCTAGTAAAAATATACACCTTTCGGTGGTATGTGGCTAAGTGAATTCAGTGCGAATGCGATTGAGTTCTTGACATAATTAGGAGGCTAACTATAATGCCCCTAATCATGTTGCAGCTTAGAGACCTCCCTTCACCGGAAATCCTGGATAAATTCGCGTCGCGCTATCCGCAGGCGGATACCAGCGCCATCGCCACCTTCCTTCATCTGTTGCGGGTCGCTACCGACCTGTCGATTGCGCTGGACGAATGCCTGAGCCGTCATGGCTTGCTGCAGGGTCGCTGGTGGATACTCATCCTGTTGATGCGTGAGGACAGCCTGACCTCGACGCCTTCCGTTCTGGCGGAAAAAGCCGGGGTGACACGTGCCACTATGACCGGGCTGGTGGACGGGCTGGAACGAGAAGGCCTAGTCAGCCGGGTATTCGATCCCCAGGATCGCCGTAGTGTGTCCATCCGGCTTACAGATATTGGCCAGGCCAAGCTGGATGTGGTGATGCCCGACTATTACAGCCGCCTGCACGATTGCATGGCAGGCCTGGAAGAGCAGCAGCGCAGCCAGATGCAGCACATGCTGGAGTCGGTGAACGCAGGCATAGGTGCCTTGGGCGGATAGTCAGCAGTCGTCATCGATAACCCGTTTTTCACATTTTTAACCATGAAGGAAATACCATGTCACAAGATATCAATACCGTAATCACCAGCCTGAATGCCGCTTGGAATGCAGATTTCAACGCAGGCAATGCCTCCCTGGTCGCCTCGCATTACGACCAGCAGGCCGCCCTGTTACCGCCAGGCGGTGCCCAGGTCACCGGCGCAGCCGAGATCGAGGCTTTCTGGCAAGGCCTGATCACCGGCGGTTTCCATAACCACACCATCGAATCCATCGAAGTGATCGCCGCAGAAGGCCTGGTATCCCAGCGTGCTAAATGGGGTGCCCAAGGCAAGAATGCCGATGGCACCGTGCAGGATTACAGTGGCAATTTGCTGGTCGTCTTCCGCCAGCAGGCCGATGGTGGCTGGAAAGCGCTGAATCACGTCTGGAACTGATCCCGACGGCCCCTAACTTGGCTTAATCACCATGCCTCTGCAATCCCAGACGTTCCGTGCATTTCTCGCCTTACTGTTGCTCGCTATTTTGTGGGGCTACAACTGGGTGGTCATGAAACACGCGCTGGGGTTTGCCGGGGCATTCCAGTTCGGTGCCTTGCGTACATCGCTGGGCGCCTTGTGCCTGCTGGCCTTACTGCTGGTGCTGCGCCGGCCTATGAGACCGCGCGAGATACCGGCACTTGTCGTATTGGGCCTGCTGCAGACTAGCGGCTTCACCGGCCTCATCATCTGGGCGTTGGTAGAGGGCGGCGCCGGCAAAACGGCCGTGCTCACTTACACCATGCCATTCTGGGTGATGGTACTGGCATGGCCGCTGCTGGGTGAGAAACTGAAGGGATCGCAGTGGCTGGCGGCCGGATTATCCGTACTCGGCCTGCTGTTCATCCTTGACCCGTTACACCTGGGTTCGGACCTGTTCAGCATGCTGCTGGCATTGCTGGCAGGCGTGTTCTGGGCCTTGTCCGTCATCGTTGCCAAGAAACTGCACCAGCGCGCGCCAGACCTGGACTTGTTATCGCTGACTGCGTGGCAGATGCTGGCAGGCTCGCTACCCATCGTCGTGGCAGCGTTCCTGATCCCGGCGCCGCCTATCGACTGGAGCATGGGCTTCATCGTGGATGTGTTCTATAACGCCGTGTTCTGCAATGCACTGGCGTGGATGCTCTGGCTATATGCATTGAAACGCCTGCCTGCAGGTATCGCCAGCATGACCTCCATGCTGGCACCCGTGATCGGCGTACTGGCCGCCTGGTGGCAACTCAATGAGGTGCCGTCGCATGGCGAAGCGATCGGCATGGTGCTGATCGGTGTGGCGCTGGTGGTCATCTCCATACGCAGCATGCGCACGCGTGAGCAGATCGATCCGGCCATGGCCCAGGAATAGATTCCTCAATAGATCCTGGTAGTCGACTGCTTTCGGTATCCGTCCGCATGTTGAGGCAAAACCACCTTGCACAACGTGGTAAAATCCTGCAATTTACTCGCTTCGATATAAGGATTCTCGGACATGGCAGGGCATTCCAAATGGGCCAATATTCAGCATCGCAAAGGCCGTCAAGACGCTAAACGCGGCAAGATATTCACACGCCTGATCAAGGAAATAACCGTGGCTGCACGCATGGGCGGCGCCGACGCTGCCACTAACCCGCGCCTGCGCATGGCGGTGGAGAAAGCCAAGGGCGAATCCATGCCCAAGGACAATATCGAGAACGCCATCAAGCGCGGCGCCGGCACACTGGAAGGCGTCAATTACGAAGAAATCCGCTACGAAGGCTACGGCATCAACGGCGCAGCCGTCATCGTCGATTGCCTGACCGATAACCGCAACCGCGCCGTGGCCGATGTGCGCCATGCCTTTACCAAATTCGGCGGCAACCTGGGCACGGATGGCTCCGTCGCCTTCATGTTCAAGCATTGCGGCAGCCTGATATTTACGCCAGGTACCAGCGAAGACCAGGTGATGGAAGTCGCACTGGACGCCGGTGCCGAAGACATCATCACCAATGACGACGGCAGCATCGAAGTGATCACTTCGCCGGGCGACTTCGAAGTAGTGAAGGAAGCGCTGGAAACGGCCAAGCTGATCCCGGTATTTTCAGAAGTCACCATGAAGGCCAGCAACGAAATTGTATTTACCGGCGACGATGCCGTGAAGATGCAGAAACTGCTGGACGCACTGGATGACCTGGACGATGTGCAGGAAGTCTATACGTCTGCCGCCATTGAAGAATGAAAAACCCCCATAAAACTTACTACGCGAGTCATCTGCGGCGTTGCGCGGTACTCAAACCCTCGCCTACCCAAAAGTATGTCTCGGGTTTTGCGTTCAGTGCGCCTTGCATATGAATCGCTCACTACAGTTTTATGGGGGGGTCGCAAGGTAATGGTACGCATCCTCGGCATCGATCCCGGACTGCGTGTGACCGGGTTCGGCGTGATAGAGAAGACCGGCGACAAATTGACCTACATCGCCAGCGGGACCATCAAAACCTCCAGTGCCAAGGTCAAAGGGGAGGAATCCGAAGGCCGGGAAGAGTTGCCGGCACGCCTCAAGATTATCCTGGACGGCCTGTTCGAGGTGATCCAGACCTACGACCCGCAGGAAGTGGCCATCGAGAAGGTGTTCGTCAACGTAAACCCGCAATCCACGCTATTGCTTGGGCAGGCGCGTGGGGCGGCCATCAGTGCCGCCGTCATCCGGAATCTTTCTGTGGCAGAATACACGGCATTGCAGGTCAAACAATCGGTGGTGGGCAATGGCCACGCCGCCAAGGAGCAAGTACAGGAAATGGTCAAACGCTTACTCAAACTCCCTGCAGCACCCAAGCCGGATTCTGCCGACGCACTGGCCTGCGCCATCTGCCATGCCCACGGCGGCCAGGGCATGGGCAAGCTGGCGACCGCCGGTTTCCGCGTCAAGGGCGGGCGGCTGATCGGATGAATACATTGTTACTGAATACTGAATTGCCAAACCCTGAACTGCTAAACCCTGGGATGCACGCATGATCGGTCGCCTGAAAGGCATCCTGCTGGAAAAAGTGCCGCCGCTGGTGATCGTGGATTGCCATGGCGTGGGGTACGAAGTGGAAGTGCCGATGAGCACCTTCTACAACCTGCCGGCACTGGGCGACAGCGTGACCCTGCTCACGCATTTTGTGGTGCGCGAGGACGCGCAACTGCTATACGGTTTCGGCAGCGACCGCGAGCGCGCTACCTTTAGACAATTGTTGAAAGTGAACGGTGTCGGCGCCAAATCTGCCCTGTCCATCCTGAGCGGCTTGTCGGTAGACGACCTGATCCAGGCCGTCGCACTGCAGGAAACCGGTATGCTGACGCGGGTGCCCGGCGTCGGTAAAAAGACGGCAGAGCGCCTGCTGCTGGAATTGAAAGACAAGTTCAGCGTAGAAGGGTTGACCAATGCCAGTGCGGGCGGGAGTAAATCCGCCAGCGGCGATGTGCTGAATGCACTACTGGCACTTGGCTACAATGAGCGCGAAGCGCTTGCCGCGGTGAAGCAGTTGCCTGCCGATATCGCATTGGCGGACGGCATCCGCCAGGCGCTTAGATCACTTTCCAAATCTTCATGAAGCCGGGCTACCTAAATCAGGGCTTTTTTTTATCCAG
>JAZKEL010000247.1:0-1652 GCA_040387075.1 Pseudomonadota bacterium | reverse complement strand
GTCCATGCGAGGAACTACCATGCGCTTATTCCCTGTTTCTCTTGTCGTGCTCTTGCTGTTGGTGGCCTGCGGCCAGACATCCGAAGTCCCTGCGCCTGCGCGCGCGGCCATGCCGCTTGCCGACATGGCGCAATCCAAGGTAGGCAGCGGAGCCCAGGGCTTGGCGGAAACAGGCGAGCCAGCCCATGACGCACCTCGTCGCTACATCGCCATGCGCCATCAGTTATTGGTGGAACTGCCTGCGGATCGCATGCAGGCAGCATTCGATGCCACTGCACAGCAATGCGAACAACTGCACTGCCAGATGCTGAGTGCCGACTTTAACAAAGCGACCCAATACGCGCCGCCCTCTGCCAGCCTGTCGCTGCGCGTTCCGCCTGGTTCGCTGCAGGTGTTCCTTGAAGGCCTGGGCAAGAATGGCGAGGTATTGCAGCATCATCGCCAGAGCGAGGATAAGACCGACCAGGTGATCGATGCGGATGCGCGTATCAAGAACATGACCGAGTTGCGCGACCGCCTGCGCAGCATGCTGGCCAGCGGCAAGGGCAGCCTGAAGGATATCGTTGAAGTAGAACGCGAATTGGCCAATACCCAGGCGCAGCTCGATAGCATTGCCGGGGTACGCAAAGCGCTTGCGCAGGAAACCGACCTGGTAGCGGTGACGATCGATTTCCAGGCAACCGCCAGCCTGCGCGAAACCGGCTTTTTTGCGCCAGTCGCCAGGGCGTGGGACGAATCCGGCCAGGTCATGATGGCCAGTGTGGCTGCCATTATCTCGTTCCTTGCGGCGGTATTGCCATGGCTGGCCATCGTGCTGCCGTTGTTCATCGGGGTACGTCGCCTGTGGCGTAAATTCCGGGCGCGCCGCGCATGATAGAAACCGACCGCCTGATCGCCGCCGAACCCGTCAGCCCGCAAGAGGAGGCGCTGGAACGTGCCTTGCGCCCCAAGGTGCTGGATGAATATGTGGGCCAGGAAAAAGCACGTGGCCAGCTTGAGATTTTCATCAACGCGGCACGCGGCCGCAGTGAAGCGCTGGACCACGTATTGCTGTTCGGTCCGCCCGGCCTGGGCAAGACCACGCTGGCGCACATCATCGCCCGCGAAATGGGCGTCAACATGCGCCAGACTTCCGGCCCGGTGTTGGAGCGTGCCGGCGACCTGGCGGCGCTGCTGACCAACTTGGAGCCCAACGACGTACTGTTCATCGATGAGATTCATCGCCTGTCGCCGGTGGTGGAGGAAATCCTTTACCCGGCCATGGAAGATTACCGGCTGGATATCATGATAGGCGAAGGTCCGGCAGCGCGCTCGGTGCGCCTGGACCTGCCGCCGTTTACGCTGGTGGGCGCCACTACACGGGCGGGCATGCTGACCAATCCGCTGCGCGACCGATTCGGTATCGTGTCGCGGCTGGAATTCTATACGTCGGAAGAGCTCGCCCGCATCGTCGACCGTTCCGCCGGCTTGCTGGAGGTCGCCATGCAGGGCGATGGGGCGCTGGAGATCGCACGCCGTTCACGCGGTACGCCGCGTATCGCCAATCGCCTGCTGCGGCGGGTGCGCGATTACGCCCAGGTGAAAGCGGACGGCATCGTGACATCGGACATTGCTGATGCCGCCCTCAAGATGCTGGATGTCGACAAGCTGGG
>JAZKEL010000246.1:0-4801 GCA_040387075.1 Pseudomonadota bacterium | reverse complement strand
GAGCAGGTCATGCCCGCCGCCCATGCCCAGGTATTTACCGTTTTCGGTGATGATGAACCCGTTGGATAGGTGGTGCGGCTCCATATTGGTAATGAGTCCGCTCAGCGCCTGCAGGGTCATGATTTTCTCGACGACCAGCGGCTGCTTGTCCATGAAGGTCGAGCAATGGCGCCTGCCGTAAAGCTCGTGCCGGTACGGCCTGGCGAACCCGTCTATCATGGAATAGCGGCTGATCAGCCCGACCGGCAGGCCGTCGTCCACCACCGGCAGTGAATATATCGTCGGGTTAGCCTGGAACAAGGCATATACATCCTGGTTCGTGGTGGTCGGTGTGACCGACGGCACATACTTGATCAACTTGCCGACGTTACTGCGATTCTGCGCATTCATGGCGGCAGCCTGGTATACCCGTATAGCACTGCGATTCAACAGGGTGTGGATATCCGCACCTACTTCCCCCAATGGCCTGGGCGATGGGCGTCCCAGCAGGAATCCCTGGCCGTAGCCTATCTTCAGGTCCTTGATGACGAGGAGTTCCGCCTCGGTTTCTATGCCTTCTGCAATGACCGATGTGCCCGAATTATGGGCAATCTGTTGGATCGAACGCACGAACTCGAACTTGACCTGGTCGGTATTGATGCCGCGGATGAAATGCTTGTCGATCTTGACGTAATCGGGCTGCAGTTCAGACCACAGGCGCAGGCTGGAAAACCCTTCGCCCAGGTCGTCCATGGCGATCTTGAAACCCATGTTGCGGTAATGCTCGGCCGCGCGGTAAATCTGCTTGTAATCCAGGCAGGGTGCACTTTCCGTGAGCTCGATGATGATATCGGTAGGATCAAGCCCCATTTTTTCGATGTAGGAAAGCGTAGCGGACTTATCGAAATTCGGCTGCACCAGCGAGGCCGGGCTGACATTCAGGAATAGCTTATTGGTATTGTTTAACCGCGCGAACGATTCCAGTACTACTTGGCGGCTCAGATGCTCTACCTCGACTGCCACCTGGTTGATCTCGGCTTCCGCAAACAGGTCCAGCGGGGAGTGCAACAGACTGCTCTCCGGGCCGCGTATCAGGCCTTCATGCCCAAAAATGGAAACGCTGTTCAAATCAACGATGGGCTGGAATAACGCACTCAACTGGCGCTGCCGGAGTATCTGCTGCAGCTCCTTAGACTGTTGGGATTGCTTCTGAAATTCCGTCGATTGCGAAGGAAGCAGCAGATTTGCTCCCCAGCCGCCTTCCTGCTTGCCCAGTATTTCATTTTGATACGCTATATGCATGGTTATCACTCCCCTGCACATAGCCTACCCGGCGTTTATGACATTTTGTTTACACTTTCAAGACATCCTTGAATAACAAGGCAAATAAATCCTGGGTCAGGATGCACCCAGTACTTCCAGTTTAACCTCGACGCCATCGGAGCATACATGGGCCGGCCATTCCAGCTCAAGTGTCAGTGCCTGCATGATCTTCTCGAAACCCGCTTCCGACTGCGAAACGCTGAAATGCGGATGTGCGCTTAATTTGCAAGGCACGCTGCTGAAGAGGTGCACCGCACCACCCAGCACTTCATCTTCTAGGACCAAGTGTTTCAGTGCATCGATCGTCAACAACTCCCCAAAACCGCCAAGGATGCTATCCCCCATGCGGAAGCGGCCGGCAGGGCCGTCGCAACTCGGCATGGCCAGGTTGATCTCCACCTTGAATGTACCGGCCGGAAGCCTGGCAAAGTTATAACGCACCACCAGGTAGTCGCCGGTCAGGTTAATCTTTTTATGGAATTCCGCATCGTATGCGCTGGAATGGAAAGCGAGCGTTTTACTGGCGGAGGTAGGCGGTTTGTATTGCAGCATCTCCGTCCTGCCCTCAGCATCGGTGAAAAAGTCGCAGAACAGGTTTTTGCGGTACGCATCAACCGCCATGTCGGCTTCAGCGATTTCATGCTTGGATGCCATGCGTTCATGCGGATTGGCGATACCCTCCCCGCTATGATGGTGATCTGCCTCAGCATGCACCTTGCGATGGTAGTGCTCCTGTTGCCGCGTGAGCGTGTCGCCAAAATTATGGTGTAGCTTATAGCTATCGAACTCGCATATGGAGGCCGTACCGTCCAGCCTGGTCACCGCCTGCAAGACGCCATTCTGCAGGAATACTTCATCGAAACCGTCCAGGTCGAGGTCTACGGTTGTTTTCACTGGCCGCTGGGTCACCTCATTCAGCATGGCCTCCAATTTTAGCAATGCGTTGTAAATGGCGCGGCGCAAGTGCGGCAGGTAAAGCCCGCCGAATAAGCCATGCCAGTAGGCATCGTTGGCCTGCGCTTCGTAAAGGGCCACCTTCATTTCAGGGGTTTGTTTGTTTTCTGGCAGTTCGTGGTAGCTCGCCGAGAGCGCCAGCATGCGTTTATGCATCCAGTTGGACTCCGGGTAGCGCATGAAGAAGTTACGCCATATACCGCCACGCACATAGGGTTTTGTCACTTCGTAGCGGTTGTTGTGCTTCTCCTGGGCCACCAGGTTGGCGTAATGGTGCGAAGCCGGGACCGGCAATGTCCACTCGTTCATTTCGATATAGGAGGCGGTAGGCAAATACACCACGCCGCTGGTTTTACTCATGGCATGGTAGTCGCAATAGCGCAGCGGCTTAATGATATCGGATGCCAGCACGCCTTCGATAAAACTGCGTAGCCAGCCTTTCTCGTATACCCATTCATAGGTTTCGGGCCATATGCCGAATTTTTCGATGTCGTCAAAATAGATGGCAGCCCCCTGCCGCTTGTCATCCGCCAGGCTCTCGAGGTAGGACACCACCTCATGTGCCTGGTAGAACGGCAGGCGGTAGCGTAAGGCCTCGGAGATGGGGAAGAGATCCACCTGCCGGCCATCCTCTTCCGTGGTAAAGAATCCGCCCAGGGTATTACTTTCCTTGCCGGTACACATGAAGTGGTAATCATCGACCGTGACATACTTGATACCTGAGTCTGCCAGCGCCGGCACTACACTGGACTCCCACACCCGTTCCGTCAGCCATGCACCGCGCGGCGTTTCGCCGAGATTGTCCTGCAGGTACTGGGAAAGTTGCGTGATCTGGCCGATGCGGTCGCGGGTGGGGATGGAGGCAAGCACAGGCTCGGTGAAGCCTGCACCGAACAGTTCCGCCTGGTCGCGTGCCACCATTTCCTTGAGTAAGGCCATGTCGTCTGGAAAGTGCTCCAGCATGTATTCCAGCAGCCATCCACTGATGTGGATCGCAAAACGAAAGTCCGGGTATTCATGCATTACCCGGATAAACGGCCCATAACAACGCGCATGGGCATCGTCCAGCACGCTTTCGAAATTGCCGACAGGCTGGTGCGCGTGCACGCCCAATAGTAATGCCACTGTTTTAGCCAAGCGTTTGCTCCCTGAAGCCTGATCGATATATGAAAGAATGTTTTTTGAAGATTGCCATACAGTCTAGATTACCTAAACCCACCTCTATACTTCCTGGCCCCTGCGCATCGTCCCGCCGACCGCAGGGTCGCCTGCGCCGATGCTGATGGCATGGCTGAGCTCCTCGGGTACATCCAGTTTAAGCAATACATAGAGGTTGCTCAGGTTGCGGCGATACAGGCGATCGAAACTATCTACGCTGACCGACGAATTGTAGTCGCCGAACCACCAGAACCAGTCCGAGCCTTCACACACGGCCAGTTGCCGCTCACAAGCCCGTTGCTCATCGTCAGTCAGGCGACCCGTCGCAATTACGCGGTCGTAACTTTTCTTGGCATTGCATAACAGGTCCCAGCCCCGGTTCTTTTCACTGGAACCGATCCATGTGCTGAAGCTGCCATACACCCAGCTACCCGCGGCAATCTGCGGCAAGGTAGTCAGTGCTTTGCCGCCTGCCTTCAGGCGTTCGACTGTTTCGCCGAAGGTGGTCATCTCAATATCGGGATGCTCCGCAAGCGCCGTATAGAGCTCGCTCAGGAAATAATAGGCATTGTAGGGATAGTATTCCCAGGCGTTTTCACCATCCAGGATCACGCTGACCACCGTGTCATTTTCAGGAGTGGAAGCTGCAAGAATACCCTCAAGCGAGCGCACAAAATCGCCCACGGCGTCACTGGCATGCAGGTTGGAATATTCAAAGCCTATCTTGTCGGATAAGCGGTCATCACGGAAAAAACACATGATTTCCTGCTTGCCGTTATCGACCAGGTAAGGCTGGTAGAGGTATTGGTCACGCGGCGGCAGGTCGGATCCGGCATTGGATTTCAGCAGGCTATTGGCCAACACGCCCTCGCCGGTCGCCGCCCACTGCACGCCGTGCTCCGCCATCAGCGACAATGCCGCATGGGAAACGCCGCCTTCGGCCGGCCACATGCCCACCGGCAACACGCCGAAGTTCCTGGCATGCGATGTCTGGGCGGCCTCGATATGGGCGACTGCCCGTTCCTTACCGCCCGGATATTGAGCGCAATGCGGTAACGGGGCAAAAGGCATGGCATCGCGCGTCGACTTGAAATCAAGCAGCAATGGCAATATGGGATGGTAATACGGCGTACTGGATATCTCGATCCGGCCTTCGTCCTGCAGCTTCTTGTAACGTGGGATCAGGCCGGCGATCAGTTCGCCGATGAGGGCTGACAGGGCTTGCCTGTCTTTCAGCGTGAACTGGCTACCCTTCTTCATCAGGCCCTGGATGAATGCATTATTCCGGCGGATGCTCTCCCCTGTCCATGCCAGGTGGTACCACACCAGCAGGTCCGACATATACTGCCCGGAGAGGTAATTCGACGCGGTTGAGCCCTCTTCCTGC
>JAZKEL010000245.1:0-3059 GCA_040387075.1 Pseudomonadota bacterium | reverse complement strand
GAACCATCGTAAAGACCTTAGCCAGGTTCCGCCAAGAAGCGCCGAATCGGATGCGCTGTCCAAAGACCTGAAGCGCAGGGGATTCAAATTCGTCGGCACTACCATCTGCTATGCCATGATGCAGGCCATCGGCATGGTGAACGACCACACGCAGGATTGCTTCCGTTATAAGAAATAGACAGCCTCCAGCGGCGCAGCCGGAACCGGCCTGAGTTGATAGTGACCATAATTGCCTGCGTACAATTTAAAGCCTGCTAGCGGCTTGATTCTTTTATAATCACGCTATTCCGGTGAATCCCGCAGCAATTGGATTTCACCAGGCGGGCTTTACAATAATCAATAGAATTAACCGGCAACAAGCCACTTCAGGAGTATCTGCGTGAACGAGTTAACCACCAACCTGCAAGGCAGCGGCATGCGTATAGGCATCGTGCTGTCTCGCTTCAATAACGATATAGGCGACGGATTACTGTCTGCCTGCAAGGCTGAACTGCTCAAGCTGGGCGTGGCCGACGATGCCATTACCATTGCCACCGTACCCGGTGCGCTGGAAACGCCGCTGGTGCTGTTGCACATGGCCAATACAGAAAAATTCGACGCCTTGATTGCGCTGGGCGCCATCATCCGCGGCGAAACCTACCATTTTGAAGTGGTATCCAATGAGTCCGCCCGCGGTATCTCCGAAGTGCAACTGGCAACCGGCATCCCCGTGGCCAATGCCGTGCTGACGACGGAAGACGATGACCAGGCGCTGGCACGCATGTCGGTCAAAGGGGCGGAAGCCGCCGCCGTCGCCATCGAGATGGTTAACCTGTTGAAGCAGCTATGACTACCCCGGACAACGCACCTGCCAAACCAGCCAAGGTAAGTAAGAACCGCCGCAAATCGCGGGAATTGGTGTTGAAAGGCATCTATCAGCTTTTCCTCAACCAGAAGGAATTGCGCCTGATCATCCGCGAACTGGCAGACGAGCCTGAATTCGATAATGCCGATGAGGATTATTTCCGCCAGTTGATAGAAGGTGTCTACGCACAATTGCCGGAGCTGGATCGCCGCCTGGTGACCTACCTGGATAGGCCCATCAATGAGCTAAGCCCGATTGAACATGCTGTGCTGTGCATTTCTGCGTACGAGCTTATTTTCGATGCCAGCATTCCTTATCGTGTTGCAATCAACGAAGGGGTAGAGCTGGCCAAGAGCTATGGCGGCACTGACGGGCATAAGTACGTAAATGGCGTGCTGGATAAGCTGGCAGCGGAAGTCAGGCCGAACGAAGCGAGGCGTCCGGCCCGGTAAACCTAGCCTGGAAGTAAGAATTACCATAAAAAATAGTGCTTAAGCATAAATATTTATGCAAACACGTGAAGATTTGCTACCCAGCCACTTCTGTTTAAAAAAAATCGCGTGTACTATCTTGGTAAGTTGCTTATTCAGCTAGTTTGCTGTATCTAACTTATTGAATTGCCTATTCATTGACCGGTGTCAGCGCCATCAATGCCATGGCGGCAAGAATAATTAAAATTAAAAGTAATTCATACATTAAGCGATCCATAAAAAAGGGGTAAGGGTTTGAAAAAGACCTTCTGGAAATCCGACTGGTTTGCCGGCCTGGCAATATCCTTATTTTTCCTGTTTGCTGCCGGCACTGCATTCCTGCAAAGCCTGGAACGCAAAGCCTACGATCTTGGCGTACAGTCGTCTTCCCGCAATGCAGGCGATAAAATCGCCGTCATCGCCATCGACGACCGTAGCATCGAAAACATCGGCCGCTGGCCCTGGTCGCGCGAAATCCACGCCAAGATGATCGACATGCTGTCGGCAGCGAATGCCAAAGTGATCGGCAACACCGTATTTTTCATTGAACCGCAGATCGATCCGGGCCTCGCCTATATCAACAAGCTGGCAGCATTCGTCGGCACCTCTGCTATTCCCACCCTGGCGCCCGACGATACGGTGCAGCTGGATAAAATCATCAAGGACGCCCAGGGCGACCTTGATCGTGATGCAAAACTTTCCGAGAGCCTGAAAAAAGCAGGCAATGTGATTCTCGCCATGCCATTTGTCGTGGGTGAGCCGCGCGGTAATCCGGATAAAGACCTGCCTGGATATGTCACGCGCAATAGCCTGAGCAATGTCGTGGATCGCGTAGGTGCAGAGGAAAATGGCTTGCTGCCTATCCCTACCATCGCCGCCTTGCCGCCTATCCCTAAAATAGGTGAGAGTTCGGCCGCTATCGGCCACCTGAATGCCAACCCGGACGTGGATGGAGCGATCCGTGTCGAGCCGCTGATCCTGGCGTATTACGACAAATACTACCCATCGCTTTCGCTGCAGATCGCGGCGAAATACCTGAACCTGCAGGTCAAGGATATCCAGGCCAAGCTGGGTGAAGGCGTGAAGCTTGGCAAGCTGAATATCGCCACCGACGGCTTCCTGCAGATGAACACCTTCTTCTACGCCAGCCATGACGGCCACGCCGCGTTCCCGGTGGATTCCTTCTATGACGTCTACAGCGGCAAGATACCGGTAGATAAATACCGTGACCGTATCGTGCTTATCGGCGGTACTGCCGTCGGTGTGGGCGATAGCCAGGTCACGCCGATTTCATCCAATATGGCGCCCATCGAAACCCTTGCGCACTCCGTGGCCAGTATCCTGAATGAGGATTTCTTCGTGGCGCCGTCCTGGGCGTTCTGGGTGGAAAAGGCTGTACTCATCCTGGTGGCTTTATACCTGATACTCTTGTTGCCGCGACTCAATGCCGGCATGGGCGCAGGCGTCACGGGTGTGCTGTTCGTCCTGTTGATTGCAACGCACTTTGTGCTGATGACCCAGAAAGGCATGTGGCTGCAACTGATGGTGCCTGCCGCGTTGCTGATCGTCGGCCATGCATTGCTGACCACCAAGCGTTTCCTGCTCACCGAAAAAGGCAAGGAAAAGTCCGATGCGGATTCAGCGGAAAGCAACCGCAACCTGGCGCTGATGTTCCAGAGCCAGGGCCAGCTCCACATGGCCTACGACCGCCTGCGCAAATGCCCGAAGGAAGACAGCATCATGGA
>JAZKEL010000244.1:0-6082 GCA_040387075.1 Pseudomonadota bacterium | reverse complement strand
CGATCTTCCTGATTTTCTCAAATCTATCATGAATGATTAAACATTCGCCCGCCTCGATTGGTGTTGCCTCAAAAGTAATTGGCTGGTCTCAAGAAGTCTTTGAATCGTGATTAGTGCATTGCACTCACCTTACCTTTCAGGCTTCGCTAATTCAGGAAAACTTGAAAACCGTAGCGAGCGGTTCATTTGCAAGGCGCCCGGAGCGCAGAACACGAGACAGTACAAATAGTACGGCGAGTGGTCGAGCACCGCGCAACGCGGCAAATGAATTGCGCAGTAGGTTTCCAAGGTTTTCCTAAGCTGGAGTATTACCTTGTCTACAGAACAAACAACGATCCTTAACTTTAACGAGTTAGGTCTTTCCGAACCCATCATGCGCGCCATTAGCGACGCGGGTTACACAACACCCACCCCGATTCAATCTAAAGCGATCCCCCAGGTATTGAGTGGCGGCGATTTATTGGCTGGTGCGCAGACCGGTACCGGCAAGACTGCCGGCTTTACCCTGCCAATCTTGCAGATATTGAGCGAGAAGCCCGCTACGAATCCAGGCAAAGGCCGCCCGCGCTGCCTGATGCTGACGCCGACACGCGAACTGGCTGCGCAGATTGAAGAATCCGTCAAAACCTACGGTAAATACCTGCCATTGAAATCCATGGTGGTATTCGGCGGGGTCAGCATCAACCCGCAGATCAACCGCCTTAGCCGCGGCATCGATATCCTGGTCGCCACGCCCGGCCGTTTGCTGGATCTGGCAGAACAGAAAGCCGTCGATTTGTCGGCTGTCGAAATCCTGGTGCTGGACGAAGCCGACCGCATGCTGGACATGGGCTTCATCCGCGATATCAAGAAGATACTGGCCATGTTGCCCAAGCAACGCCAGAACCTGCTGTTCTCGGCCACGTTCTCTGACGAGATCAAGACCCTGGCCGACGGCCTGCTGCACAACCCCGGCTTTGTCGAGGTGGCACGCCGCAATACGGCGTCCGAAATGGTGGAACAGACCGTGCACATGGTGAACCAGGCGCATAAACGCGACCTGATGAGCCACCTGATCAAGCACCACGACTGGAAACAGGTACTGGTATTCACCCGCACCAAGCACGGCGCTAACCGCCTGACCGAAAAACTGATCAAGGACGGCATCGAAGCCGCTGCGATTCATGGCAACAAGAGCCAAGGCGCACGTACTAAAGCATTAGCCCAGTTCAAGGACGGCACCATGCGCGTGCTGGTGGCCACCGACATCGCCGCACGCGGCCTGGACATCGACCAATTGCCGCAAGTAGTGAATTTCGAATTGCCGAATATCCCGGAAGATTACGTCCACCGTATCGGCCGTACCGGCCGTGCCGGTGCCAGCGGCGCTGCCATCTCGCTGGTGGACAGTGAAGAAGCCAAGTACCTGCGCGACATCGAGAAACTGATCAAGCGCGAGATCCCCAGGGTCGCGGTCGAAGGCTTCGTTCCGCCGACCAAGATCGAGCCGGAAGCACCGCGCCCACCACGCCCCACCAACAATGCACACCGCCAGAACCGTTCAGAAAAGACGAAAGAGGCGAATGCCCGCAGGTCGCAAGGCCAGCGCAGCAGCAGTGACAATAACGGCCGCGTTAACCTGGATAGCCGTGCCGGCAATCCTAATGCCGACCGTAACGTCAACGGCGGCAGAAACCAGGATGGCCGTGCAGCGCAGCCAAATGGCCGAACAGCCAATGCCAACGGTGCAAATTCAAACGGCCAGCGCAACGGCAGGCCGGGCGGCCAGGCGGCTAATCCGGGCCAGCGCCATCGTTCGCCGGCACATGGTCAGGCACCCAGCGCCCATGTGCATGTCAGGACTGCCAGCGAAAGGACGCCGGTCGAAGGCAATGTCAGCACAAAAATAGACAAGAACATGTCAGAAGCGGCACGCCACCAGGCCATGCCGCAACCCGCCCTGTTCGCCCCGAAAGGCAATTTCCGCGGTGGCAACAACGGCGGCGGCAACCGCAACCGCTAATACCTAAAGCACGACCTGTGCACCCAGTTCGACCACCCGGTTGTGCGGCAGCTTGAAATAGCTGGCCGCGCTTCCGGCGTTGCGGAACATGCTGATGAACAGCTTTTCACGCCATAACAACATCTCCGAGCCTACTTTGGGAATCAACGTCTCACGACCCAGGAAATAGGACGTGTCCATGGCATCCAGGTGCAGGCCGAAACGGCTGCACTGGCTCAATGCCTCCGGAATGTCCGGCTTCTCCGTAAACCCGTAATTCACCGTCACCCTGAAAAACTCGCCGCCTAGCGGTTCAACCCGTATGTGCTCGGCAGGTTCTGCCAACGGTGTATCCAGCGTATTCATGCTCATCAGCACGATACGTTCATGCAGCGCCTTGTAATGCTTGAGGCTGTGCAGCAGCGCATGGGGCACCACGTCCAGGTTTTGCGTGAGGAACACGGCCGTGCCTTTCACCCGCTGTATTTGGCCGGTAGTTGAATGCGCGTTGCCGGAACCAGTCTTCATGCTTTGTACGAAGGGCAACAGGTGCATAGACTCACTGACCAGGCGTGCTGCCAGCAGTTGGCGGCCGCGTTTCCAGGTCGTCATGACCACGAACAGTAGCAGGCCGAATGCCAGCGGGAACCAGCCGCCATCGGGGATCTTGGTCAGGTTCGCGCTGAAGAACGCCAGGTCGATGCCCAGGAATACACCCACCATCGTCCTCACCAGCCAGCGATTCCAGCCCCATGACTTCGAAGCCACGACATACGCCAGGATCGTGGTAATGATCATGGTACCGGTCACTGCAATGCCGTAGGCGGCAGCCAGGCTGGAAGACGAACCGAAACCGACGACCAGCAATATCACGGCGATCATCAACATCCAGTTAACGGCGGGCATGTAGATCTGCCCTTTCTCGCTTAATGAAGTGTACCGGATTTCCATGCGCGGACAGTAACCGAGCTGGATCGCCTGTTGGGTCAGCGAATAGGCGCCTGAGATCACCGCCTGCGAGGCGATCACGGTAGCAGCCGTGGCCAACGCCACCATCGGGTATAACGCCCAGGCAGGAGCCAGCAGGTAAAACGGGTTCTCGATGGCAGCAGGATTCGACAGCAGCAAAGCACCCTGCCCGAAATAATTCAGAACCAGCGCCGGCAACACCAGCCCGAACCAGGCAAGTTGCACCGGCTTGCGGCCGAAATGGCCCATGTCCGCATACAGCGCCTCGGTCCCTGTCACGGTCAGCACAACAGCCGCCAGCGCAAAGAATCCCAGGGCGCCATGCGACGAGACGAATTCAAGCGCATACAGCGGGTTGATGGCCTGCAATACTTCGGGAGCCCTCGCTATGCCGCTTATGCCCAGCGCTGCCAGCGCGCCGAACCACACCACCACGATAGGCCCGAACAGCTTGCCTATGCGGGCCGTGCCGTATTTCTGGAACAGGAACAGCATGAACAGGACGACGACAGTGACAGGCAGCACATAGGCTTTCAGGCCTGGTGCGGCGATCTGCAGACCTTCGACAGCAGACAGCACGGAGATGGCGGGCGTAATCACGGCGTCGCCATAGAACAGGGCTGCGCCGAGCAGGCCGAGCAGCATCAGCCACCCGGCCTGGCGCTTGCCGGCAATATTCCGTACCAGTGCCATGAGCGCCATGATGCCGCCTTCGCCGCGGTTATCTGCGCGCATGATGAACAGCACATACTTCACAGACACCACCATGATCAGCGACCAGAACATGAGGGAAAGGATGCCCAGGATGTTGCCGGGGGTCAGCGGTACGGGATGGTGCGCACCGGCGAATACTTCATGTAGCGTGTATAGAGGGCTGGTGCCGATGTCGCCGTACACCACGCCGAGCGCCGCCAGCGCCAGTATGCTGGTGGAGCTTTTGACGACGGCAGGCCTGCTTAAGACTGATTCTGCTTGCATAGGATTTATCCGTTATGGTTAAGAATGAATGGGGTGATTTCTTGAAAGCGGGAGGTTCGACGTTGCCAGGTTAGAGGTTGAACCGGTAACCCACACCGGTTTCGGTGAGGATGTGTTTGGGCTGTGCAGGGTCGGCCTCGATCTTTTGCCGGAGGTGGCCGACGAAAATACGCAGGTAATGATTGCTTTCGGCGTGCCCCGGCCCCCACACCTCGCGCAGCAGCTGCCGATGGGTCAGCACGCGACCGGCGCTGGCATATAGCGCGCACAGCAGGCGGTATTCGATGGGGGTAAGGTGGATAGGCTCGCTGGCGCGACTGACGGTGCGCCGTGAAAAATCCAGTTCGAGGTCGCCCACGGTCGCCAGCGACGCCTGCTCTGCCGCCTGCATACGGCGGCGCAGCAATGCACGCACCCTAGCCAGCAACTCGCCCACCCCGAAAGGCTTGGTCAGGTAATCGTCGGCACCGGCATCCAGCGCCGCGATCTTATCCTGTTCGTCCGAACGGGCGGAAAGTATCAATATGGGAACAGTCGACCATGTGCGCAGGCTCTTCACCACGTCGATGCCGTCGCCATCCGGCAGACCGAGATCCAGCAATACCAGGTCGGGCTTGCGGTTGCCGGCAGCCACCAGCCCCTGTGCCGAGGTTGCCGCTTCGCTGACTTGGCAGCCTTCATCCTCTAGCGCGACACGGACGAAACGGCTGATCTCGATCTCGTCTTCGATCACGATAACCACAGGTGCCAGTGTGCTCATGCCGAGTCCTCCAGGAGTGCTGCATCGAATTCAGGCGGGTCGCCCAGCGGCAAGGTAAAGCGGATACAGGCACCGCCCTCTGCCAGGTTTTCGGCGGTGATAGTGCCCTGGTGCGCTGCCAGGATGGCTTCGCACACGGCCAGGCCTATGCCGGTACCGGGGATACGATTGGATGTTTCCGCCGCATGGCCGCGTACGAACATGTTGAAAATATCCCGCAGGCGATCCGGAGGAATACCGCAACCCTGGTCGCTGATGGATACCTGCGCAATACTGTCCAGCACTGTCGCCTCGATATCGATCACGGTACCGGCCGGCGAATACTTGGCAGCGTTCTCCAGCAGGTTGCAGAACACCCGTTCCATCAATACCGCGTCGAATTCCAGTATGGGCATATCCGGGGCAAGATGCACCCTGAGCTGGTATGGCTCCAGCGCCTTGCCCAGCATCTGGATACTGGCGCCTATCACTTCCTCGATGGGCTGCCACTCCTTACGCAGGATCACCTCGCCGCTTTGCAGGCGCGCCATGTCGAGCAGGTTGACCACCATGCCGCTCAGCCGCAGCGACTGGTCGCGTAAGGTTTCGGCTGTCTCCTGCTGGCGTGCGGACAAGGGCGGCTTGCTTATCGCCAGGGCATCCGCCTGGCCGACCAACACAGTCAGCGGCGTGCGCAGGTCATGCGACAACGCAGACAGGATAGAGCTGCGCAACCGCTCCGTGGCGACCTGCGTTTCATGCTGGTAGGCGATCTCGACATAATGCAGGCGCTCGACGGCAATGGCCGCCAGCGATGCCACGGTCGCCAGCAGTTCACGGTTCTCATCGGTGAGCACCGGCACCTGCTGCGGCAAGGCCACAACGAGCACGCCGCGTGTGCGGGTCGCGCCTTGCAGCGCGAGGTAATACAGGCCATCCGGCTCGGCGAGCATGCCCTGTTGCTCACCCTCGTATGCCGCCCATGCCATATGCGGCTCGTACCACACCGTGTGGCTGGCCACCGGCTCAAGCGCATCTCCTTGCGGAAGCAGGAGCGCACTGTCCATCCCGGTGGTGCCCAGAAGGAAGCCCGACGTGAGTTCGCCCACCTGGCTGGGCCTGACCGATCCCGCCAATTGCCGCGCCATTTCGTACAGGGCCTGTGTGCGCGTTTCGCGCTGGCGCGCCAGTGCGGCCTGGGAGCGCAGGCTTGCGGCAAGCTGCCCGGTGATCAAGGCCACCACCAGCATGACGGCGAATGTAATGAGGTATTGCACATGGCTCACCGCAAAGGAGAATTGCGGAGGCACGCAGCAGTAATCGAACAGTGCCACGCTCAGGAACGCAGACAGGACGGCGGCACCGCGCCCAAGATAGACAGCGATCAGGAATACCGCCAGCAAGAACAGCATGAC
>JAZKEL010000243.1:1760-2099 GCA_040387075.1 Pseudomonadota bacterium | reverse complement strand
GGATGGATCAGGCCGAGCTTGATGGCATGCAATGCCTGCCGCTGGAAATCGTCCAGCGCGCCGCGCAACTCAGTCGTCATCATGCGGATAGGCACGATGCCGCGCATGCCGTAGACCGGGTCGCCCACCATGGGCGCCTTGAGGTGCTGCATGTGCACGCGGATCTGGTGGGTACGGCCGGTTTCCAGCACGCAGCGCAGGTAGGTATGCACAGCGAAGCGCTCCAGCACTTCATAGCGGGTGATGGCCGGCTTGCCCATGCGGTTGATGGCCATCTTGGTACGTGATCGCGGATCTCGGCCGATGGGCTGGTCCACCGTGCCGTTGCGCCATATCTGG
>JAZKEL010000243.1:0-1750 GCA_040387075.1 Pseudomonadota bacterium | reverse complement strand
TTTCGCCACCACCAGCAAGCCGCTGGTGTCTTTATCCAGCCGATGCACGATGCCGGCACGCGGAATGTCGCTCACTTGCGGCACATGATGCAGCAATGCGTTGAGCAGCGTGCCTTCCCAGTTACCGGCAGCGGGATGCACCACCATGCCGGCCGGCTTATTCACCACCAGGATATGGTCATCCTCAAACACGATATCGATATCGATATCCTGCGCCTGGAATGCATTACGTTCGGGCAATACCTGCGGAATGATCTGCAGCTTTTCGCCGCCCCACACCTTGGTCTTGGCGGTTACGCTGTCACTGGCTATGTTGCCTGTCGCCATGGTGACAAGACCTTCCTTGATCCAGCTTTGCAGGCGCGAACGGGAATGTTCCGGCATCAGCTTTTGTAAAGCTTGGTCCAGGCGAAGGCCACCCAGGTTCTGGGGAATGGTAAGACTGATAGGTGCGGTTTCGGTCATCGGTTATAATCTGCGTATATTTTTTTGGATGTTAGTAAATGAAACATAGTTTAGCGTTTATTGCGGCCATTATGCTGGCAACCTGGCTTTCCGGTTGCGCTATTTTCGGCGCCCCCACCGAGCTGGATGAAACCAAGAACTGGCAGGCCGACCGCATATACGCTGAAGCCGAAGAATTCATGAAGAAGCGCGATTACGAAAAAGCCATCAAGTATTTCGATATCATCGGCTCGCGTTATCCCCATGGCAAATACGCCACGCAGGCCCAGCTGGAAACGGCTTACGCTCATTATAAAAAGAATGACCCGGCTTCGTGTATCGCTGCCGCAGACCGCTTCATCAAGCTGCACCCCAACCACCCGAATGTCGATTATGCCTATTACATCAAGGGCCTGGCTACGTTTAACGAACGCGGCGTGGTAGAAAAACTCACCAAGCAGCAGATCGACGACCGCGATCCCAAGACGCTGCGCGAGTCCTTCTATTCACTGAAAGAACTGGTGACGCGCTACCCCAACAGTCGCTACATCAAAGATGCCACATTGCGCATGAGCTACCTGGCCAACACCCTGGCTAGCCATGAGCTGCATGTGGCGCGCTACTACATGAAACGTAAAGCCTACGTGGCCGCGGTTAACCGTTGCAAGTACGTGCTGGAAAACTACTCGGAAACTACCGCAGTGGAAGAAGCGCTGGTCATCACCATCAGCGCCTACGACCTGTTAGGCATGCAGGACCTGAAGGATGACAATATGCGCGTGCTGCAGACCAACTATCCCAACAGCCCCATGCTGGGCACCGCAGTGCCTTCGGATGAGCGGGTATGGTGGAAATTCTGGGAAAGCCTGTACTACAAGTAATCTGCTGGAAAGGTGCTGAGTCGCCGCGATCATAAAAAAGCCCGGTTTTCCGGGCTTTTTTATTGGGCCATGGTCCAATGTAAAACCTCTTCCTTACCCCCACTGCACTTTGACATTTATTTTTCTGGGGGCACCCATTTCTCTGGCACCCACTTCTTGGGCACCTACTTCTTGGGCGCCCGCCGCTTGGCCACCGCCACTGCTTTGGGAGGCACCACTGACCTGACTCTTTTCGCCTTGCCGGTTTCTTCGTTCTTTTTGGCGTTCAACTCGGCGCGGTGCTCGGTCTTGCGGCGGCGCATGCTGACGATGCCCTCGCCTTTCACACGTTTGTCGGTTTCGGCAAACGGGTTAGCACCCTGGTTAAACTGCACACGCAGTGGTGTGCCGGTCAACTGGAAGGTCTTGCGGAACAGGCCCTCCAG
>JAZKEL010000242.1:4060-4403 GCA_040387075.1 Pseudomonadota bacterium | reverse complement strand
CCTGGGCGAAGGTAAACGTGAGGAGTTGCGCAGCTTTGTGCAGCAGGTGGCGGATACGGGCGGTGACGAGATCGTCGCGTTGCTGGTTGATCATGAGATATCCCCGTCGCAGGCGCGTAACCTGGAAAAAGAAGTGGGTTGCGAAGTGATGGACCGCACTATGGTGATCCTGGAGATTTTCCACCGCAATGCGCGCTCGCGTGCGGCACGAGCCCAGGTGGAGATCGCACGGCTGGGTTACATGGCGCCACGCTTACGTGAGGCCGCGAAACTGGCCGGGCCGCAGGGCCGCCAGCGTAGCGGTGCCGGCGGGCGTGGCGGCGGTGAATCGCATACTGAATTG
>JAZKEL010000242.1:3298-4050 GCA_040387075.1 Pseudomonadota bacterium | reverse complement strand
CCGAGCTGCAGCAGGAGATCGTGGCGATGGAAGCCGAGCGCAAAACGCAACGTGCACGGCGGCTTGAGCGTCAGGGGCAAGCCAGCGTGGCGCTGGTCGGCTATACCAACGCCGGCAAATCCACCCTGATGCGCGCGCTCACCGGCAGCGAAGTGCTGGTGGCCAACAAGCTGTTCGCCACGCTCGATACCACCGTGCGTGCCTTATACCCGGAAAGCCTGCCGCGCGTGCTGGTCAGCGACACGGTCGGTTTCATCAAGAACCTACCGCACGGCCTGGTGGCTTCGTTCAAATCGACTTTGGACGAAGCGCTGGACGCCGCATTGCTGCTGCATGTGATCGACGCGAGTGACCCTGGTTTCGAGCGCCAGCTGGAAGTGACCGATGACGTGCTGGAAGAGATCGGCGCGCATGAGATACCGCGTATCCGGGTATTCAACAAGATCGACTATGTCGGCGATGCAGCCGAGCAAGCGCTGCGCACCGAGGCCTTACGCGCAAAGTACCCGGATTGCATCGTGATGAGTGCGCGCCGGCCGGAAGAGGTAGCGGCATTGCACCAAGTCATCATCAAGTTTTTCCAGCAGGATTTGATCGAGGCGGAGATTTTCGTGCCGTGGTCAGAGCAGCAGATGCGTGGGGAAATCTATGAAAAATGCCAGGTGCTGGGGGAACGCTCGAAAGACGATGGCGCTTATTTCAGCGTGCGCGGCGATTCGGCGGTGATCGCCAAGCTGCAAGGCAATGATGTT
>JAZKEL010000242.1:0-3288 GCA_040387075.1 Pseudomonadota bacterium | reverse complement strand
CCTGAGTGATAATGCTGAATAAGCATCCTATTATGTGGTAGCTGTTGCCTCGAAAGAACAGCTATACCTGATATTCCTAATAGCAAAAAAGATTTTCATTGGTATACTCAAATTAGATAATATTGAGTATACCAATTTTCATTTGCAATGGTATACTCAGTTTAAAATTTAGTGAGTATACCGAATGAAATATTTGCCACAGTCAACACAGACTATTTATTCCTCCCTTTTGCAAAAACTGCAGGATAGTCGTTTTGCTTTATTGAACAATGTAGGATTCAGCAAAAAAGAAAAGAATGGAATTACGAATTGGTACTGTCAGTACACCGATATATCAGGCAAGCGTAAGCAGCGTTTTATCGGACCAGAATCACCTGCAACCAATGCGCTTAAAGCACAGATTATTGAAAATCAGCACGCTTGCCAGGAAATCTTGAATGAGCGTTCCAGGATGGTCGCCATGGTCTCGGCTGGTGGAGCCAATATGGAAAAAGGGCAGCCAGCGAAGATCATCCAGAAACTTTCAGATGCCGGAGTGTTCGAGAATGGCGGAATTCTAATAGGATCTTATGCATTCTCCACCTATGGGAATTTGCTGGGAGTCGTGTTTGACGAGAGTATGCGTAGAACTGAAGATATGGACATGGCGTATGACAGCTCCATAGAAATTGGTTTTGTTGCAAACATAAAAGAGGATATTGAAGAAGCTTACCCAGGGATGGCCGAGCCTAAACAGATAAACCCTTGGGTTCCGCCCTATGAAATGATTGCCCCAGATGGCTTTAAGATAGAATTTCTCACGGCACGAACCAATCCTAGTGATAAGGCGCCAGTGCGCATTGAGCGTTTCGAGATAAATGCTCAACCCTTAGAATATCTCGACTACCTGATTGAGGAGCAGACTGAGGCAGCAGTGCTATACGGATCTGGAGTATTGGTTAATGTGCCAAATCCGGCGCGTTTCGCCATACACAAGCTTGCTGTTTCACAGCTTAGGCAGCCTGGAAATACAGAGAAACGTGCTAAAGATATCAGCCAAGCGACTGCGCTAATTGAATATTATCTTGTAGAAAATCCTGGGGCGTTGATGTTAGCTTCGGATGCAGCACGGACTCGCGGGGATAGTTTGCACACATTTATTGCAGAGGGTATCAAATCGATGAAAAATGTTGAGGTGGCTAAGCAATTTGAGGTTATCTGGAATGCTGCTTCGCCTATCACGCCATCAAACGGGGATAAACCAAAGCAAACGTTTTAGTCTCATTATCAATATTGTTCAACAGCTACCACACAGCGAAGCACCAACAATAAAGCCACTGCCGTTTTAATTGGCAGTGGCTTTATTTTTTGCGTTGTTTGCCGGTTATTTCAATTAGCTCAGTCAATTAATTGGACAAGCAGGACTTCATGAACGCTTTACGCTCGTCGCCTTTGAGTGTCTTGGCTTGCGTATCGGCATTGCAGGCTTTCATCTTATCTTGCTGGGTGAGGACAGCATCCGCTTTCAGGCAATCGCTCATGAAGGCCTTACGTTCGTCACCCTTAAGCGCTTTGGTGCTTGCATCCGCATTGCAGGTCTTCATCTTTTCCTGTTGGCTAGAGACAGGTTTGGCTTTCAGGCAGTTGCTCATAAAGGCCTTACGCGCATCGCCTGTAAGGGCTTTGGTCGCTGCATCGTCATTACAGGTCTTCATTTTTTCTTGCTGCGTGCCGGCATGTGCAGTGGCTGAGCAGGCAATGACAGCGAGTGCGATCAGTAATTTTCTCATTTGGTTTTCTCCTCTATTAAACAGGAACAGGTGCCCCTGAGCGGCCATAGTACTCCATGAAGTGTTCGCCAGGAATCAGCGCCTGAAGCCACTATAAAAAATCGCCTGCGCTATGAGATTCCTCACTATGAAAAATCGCCGGTCACCAATTTACGGGCATATTCTTTTTTCTGCACGATTACTTTCTTCGCCTCTTCCGTCTGCTCTTCGGTAGGCGGTATGCCCGTTTGCTCGGCATGCATCAGCACCAGCTTGTAACTGTTGGTCATCATGCATGCCACCGTATATTGCTGGATGCGGTTATTCACCGACTTCACGAATTCTGGCCCCATCGCACGCTGGTAATGCTCGATCAGCATATCCCGCAGAATATGCGAGAACGCTGTACTCAGGCCGGCCAGGCGCAGCATCGATGAATTGACGGTCTTGAGCGGCGATTGCAGGGTGTGCAATGCAAAGTGCTCCTTATCCTTGTCTTCCAGTTGCAGGTACCAGCGGGATAGCGAATATTCCTCGATGCGTTTCCGGAGCTCCGGGATGAACGAAGCCGGCACATCGAGCCCGGCCCTGTTGTTCAGCGCTTGTTCTATGAAGGTGCTGACCGCCTTCAAATCTTCCGCCATGACGGATGGCAGGGTTTCATACAACTGCTGGCAGTAGGCATCGATCTCGATGATGTGCTTGAACGACTGGCGGATGTACTTTTCCGTATCGCCCCACGCATATTTGCTTTTACCTGAATTCGACCACCAGTCGGCAATGCCCATCTCTTCTCCGGAATGTGTTCCCAATGCGCAAACAATCGCGCCGCCATTACTCAACGTAAGTCCCAGCAGTAAGCCTTATCTTACAATCAAATCATCCAATGCCTATGAATAGAGCTGGGAGGAATCGCTATCTTGACTACTCTCACACCATTCATCAGGAGTTACAACAATGAAAAACAATCTATTCCGCAATGCAGTCCTGCTGACGGCATTAGGGTTCGCAGCTGCCAGCTCACTGGCTAATGCTGCTGACGTTTCCCTATCAGACAAGCGTTTCCTCAAAAATGCGGCCGAGTCCGGCAATTTTGAAGTAGAAGGCAGCAACCTGGCGCTTAAGAAATCCAAATCGGCCGATGTGCAGAAGTTCGCCAAGATGATGGTTGAAGACCACACCAAGGCCGACGCCAAACTGAAAGCTTTGGCCGCCAAGAAAGGCGTTGAAGTATCCGCCGAACCCAGCCTGATCCAGCAAGGCAAACTTAAATACCTTGGCACCAAAGACGGCGCGAAGTTCGATGACAAGTATGCCGAAGGCGTAGGCGTTGCGGCGCACGAAGCCACCATCAAGCTGTTTGAGGATGCCGCTGAAGATGCGACCGATGCTGATATCAAGAAATTTGCAGCCGATACCCTGCCGACGTTGAAGCATCACCTGGAACTGGCAAAAGCGCTGGATGCTAAGGTAGATAACGACGACTAGATTGTTATTTAGCGCGCTTGATCGCTGCTAGATGTGATTGCTAGTAAATGCG
>JAZKEL010000241.1:0-2973 GCA_040387075.1 Pseudomonadota bacterium | reverse complement strand
GCCCCCTATGAAGCGGAGGGCGAGGTCGTGGGCACCTTGGGCGTGATCGGGCCTACTCGCATGGCGTATGAACGCGTCATACCGATTGTGGATGTCACGGCGAAATTGCTGTCCAGCGCACTTTCGGCACGTTAACGTGAAATCGATTGATCAAACCAGTAACCATGAACCCATATGTCCAAACCTAGGGATGTAAGGCCGTTACCAAAAGACTTCCTGCGCCTGGGCGTGCCTTTGCAGAATTCCATCTACGATGCGCAAGGCCATTTGCTGATGCAGGAGGGATTGGTGCTGGAAAGCCAGTCGCAACTCGACCATCTCTATGAAAGAGGTTTATACCTGGACAGCAATGCCGAAATCGCCGCCAAGCCAGCAAGCAATAAAGAAGCAAAAGTCGAGAATGACAGGACACTAGCCACGGAAAGCCTGACCCAGTTAGCCATCAAAAACCTGAAGGTAGGCGAAACCCTGCAGATAAAACCGCTGGCGGATGTAAGCGGGAATTCACAGTATTTCGTGAAATACATCGGCGGAATGGAGAAAAAAAGCCTGATCTGCAGCCTCCCTATCGTCGATGACAAGGTCATGTTCATCAAGGAAAATACCGCATACTCGGTGCGCATGTTCAGCGGCAAGCATGTATATACCTTCAATACCATGGTGGACGTAGTATTCACGCGGCCCTATCCGCACATGCACCTGAAATACCCACGCGAGGTCTATACCAACAAGCTGCGCCATAACCAGCGTGTCAGCGTGAACATCATCGCCACCATGCTCAATAAATCAAGCACGAGCGAAAACAACCGGATTTCCGGGCGCATCATCGATCTTAGCCTGGGCGGCATCATGCTGGCCGCGCCGTCGACAGGCGGAAAAGCAGGCGACAGCATTGAGTGCTCATTCAAGATCAGCATGAAAGGCGGCGAGGCACTATTCGTGATTCCCGGTATCCTGCGTAATATCACGGAAAGCAAGCAGGAAGACGGCAAACTTGAATTCCAGCATGGCATTCAATTCGGTGAAATCGCCTTCCAGGAAAAAATCATGCTGCAGAACCATATATTCCAGGTGCTCACCGGCGAGAAAATGGATGATTTGTAATTAAGGCAAATGCATGCAACATATTGTGCCAATGATCAGCACCTATTCCAGGGCCTAATTTCCGGCCCCTTTTAAAGTACTTACCAATGAAAACCGCCGTACAATTCGACCACGCATACCAACCCAAAGTCGGCATCCTGCTGGCCAATCTCGGCACACCGGATGCCCCCACTGCCGCTGCACTGCGGCCTTACCTCAAGCAATTCCTGAGCGACCGCCGTGTCGTGGAGATCCCCAGGCTGGTGTGGTGGTTCATCCTCAATGTCATCATCCTCAATATCCGCCCAAAAAAATCCGCACAGAAATACGAGTTGGTCTGGATGAAGGAAGGCTCGCCCCTGCTGGTGCATGCACAAAGACAGGCAAAGCTACTGCAGGGTTACCTGAGCCAGCGCATTGCCACGCCTTACGCGGTTGAGCTGGGCATGAGCTATGGCAATCCTTCCATGGCATCGGCCATCGACAGGCTGATCGCCCAAGACTGTACAAAAATCCTGGTATTCCCCTTGTATCCTCAGTATGCGGCTAGCAGCACCGCCTCCGCGCTGGACGCGGTATGGCGGGTGCTGCTGAAAACACGCAACATGCCTGCAATCCGCACTATCCGTAATTACCATGACCACCCTGCTTACATTGCAGCTCTCGCCCAGAGCATCCGCGATCACTGGATGGTCAACGGTCGGCCGGATAAGCTGGTCATGAGCTTTCACGGCGTGCCGCGCTACACCCTGGATAAAGGCGACCCTTACCATTGTGAGTGCCATAAAACCGGTAGGCTGCTGGCGGAAGCCCTTGAACTGACCAAGGACCAATACGTGCTGGCATTTCAGTCGCGCTTCGGCAAGGCGGAATGGCTGCAACCTTACCTTGCGAGCACGCTTGAGGCTCTCGGCAAACAAAAATTAAAGCGCATAGACGTGATCTGCCCCGGTTTTTCCAGCGACTGCCTGGAAACCCTGGAGGAAATCGCCATGGAAGGTAAACATATATTCCAGCACAACGGTGGCGGTGAGTACCTGTATATCCCTGCACTCAACGAGCGTGAACAATGGATACACGCTATATGCGATATTGCACTGGAAAACCTTGGCGGTTGGGTGGGCAAAGAATGGAGCCCAAGCGACGCGGCCAAGGAAGCCGAGTTGAGATCGCTGCGGGCCAAGGCGTTAGCCGCTGAGCGCTAGCCAAGTAACCCCCGCTTCGCGTTCGAAATCGCCTTAAGCTTTGGTATACTCGCAGACTTGCTTAACAGCCATGCCCACCACATTATGCATACACTTAACTTAACGCATTTGCTAAACGCCACATTCACGGAAATCCCTGCATGATCATCATCACTGGCGGCGCGGGCATGATAGGCAGCGTATTTGCCTGGCATTTGAATACCGTGCTGAACCGCGACGACATCGTCATCGTCGATCGTATCGACCATCCTGACCAGTGGCAGAACATGTGTCATCGCCGCTATGCAAACTACCTGGATAAGGACGAACTGTTTGCATGGCTTGAAAATGCCGGGAAAGACGCCATACCTATAGAAGCAGTTGTGCACATGGGGGCGATCAGCGCCACGACGGAACGTGACTTCAATAAACTGGTCCAGGAGAACATACGCTACAGCCAGCGCCTATGGGCATGGTGTGCAGAACATAAGGTTCCGTTCCTGTATGCCAGCTCGGCCGCCACCTATGGCGCAGGCGATGCAGGTTACGAAGATGATGAAGGGAAGACGGATACATTGCGCCCGCTGAACGGCTATGGCTACTCCAAGCAGTTTTTCGACCAGTGGGCATTGCGCCAGGTGAAGCAGGGATTGCCGACACCGCCGCAATGGTGCGGATTCAAGTTTTTTAACGTATACGGCCCCAA